>JAFYLO010000099.1 GCA_017557045.1 Bacteroidaceae bacterium
AATTCTATATTTGCGATGTTAATTTCGGCTTATTTAACGGAGTTTATCTCCTTCGCGCCTCAACCATATCAAGCAAGCTTGTATGGCACTCGGCTTGGCGTCGATTGAGGCTATTTCGGCATCTTTTCTTTCTTAATTTTTGGAAATAGCCCGCTATTCCCTGCAAAATGCGAAAGAAAATCTACTCCAAAAGTTGTGGTTAAACGAGCGCAATGTGAACTTGTTCACAAATTGCACAGCGAGTGATAGCAACTTCAACGAAGTTAAATATCTCTCAAATAATTCCAAAATAAAATTCAAACAGCTTCTTATTTTATGCCTTCGATGAAGCCTTCTACTGTGCTTTCGATGTTGTCGGTTATTTTCTTTATCTCTTTTTTGGTGGCTTTTATTGCGCCTTTGGTGAATGAACCGTAGTAGCGGCCTTTGAGCTTGGCGAGTTCTTTTTTCTCATTTTCGCTCAGTTCGCCTGCTTCGAGTTTCTTTTCCAATTCCGAGAAGCGGGCTGTGAGTTCCTTTATCTCTTTTTCGGTGTATTTGTCGAAGTTGTTTTCTATTTTCTCGCAGATTTTGCTCATCTCGTTCAGTGAGCTTTTGGTTGGGTTGCACGAGGTGAAACTGAGTGTAAACAATAGGGTGAGGAGCAACAGGAGTGTTTTTTTCATGGTGTATGTTGGTTTATTTTACAAATATAGATGTTTTGAATTTATTTTCGTGTAAATTTGCACCGGATTTTTAGAAATGATTTTGAAATGAATTTACCGTCGTTTGTCGATTTAATGGAGATTGCGGGTACTTTTGCCTTTGCGATAAGTGGTATAAGATTGGCTTCGGCAAAGCGTTTCGATTGGTTCGGCGCTTATGTCGTTGGTTTGGTTACTGCTATCGGTGGTGGTACCATCAGAGATATTTTGTTGAATGTTACCCCCTTCTGGATGACCAATTCCATGTATCTGCTCTGTTCGGCATTTGCTCTGTTTTGGGTTATTCTCTTTGGAAAATATTTGATCAGATTGAACAATACTTTCTTTGTGTTCGATACCATTGGTCTTGCCCTGTTCGTTGTGGTGGGTGTCGAGAAGACACTTGCACTTGATTATCCTATTTGGGTGGCTGTGGTGATGGCTACGCTGACTGGTTCGGCCGGTGGTGTGATGCGCGATATTTTTATCAATGAGGAACCACTCTTCTTCCGTAAGGAGATTTATGCGATGGCTTGTGTGATTGGTGCTTTGGTCTATTGCTTGTGCGACAGGTTGGGTGCCGAGACTATAGTCTCGCAGATTACTTGCAGTGTGTTTATATTCATCGTGCGCACTTTGGCTGTGAAATATAATATTTGTCTGCCGGTGCTTAATGGTGATGATGAGTATACCGAGGGTAACAAGTAATCTTTTTGCCGTATTGTTTCGGGGATTAGAATATTGTTTTTAACTTTGTGGTGCCGTCGTTTGAACAATCTGCGGCTTGTTTATGTATTATTAAATAAAAAGAAAAATGTCTAAATATATTGTTGATGACCCTCGCAAGGTTACTACGCATCGCCTTATCGAAATGAAGGCTAAGGGTGATAAGATTGCCATGCTCACTGCATACGACTATACTATGGCTTCCATTGTGGACGCTGCCGGTGTGGATGCTATTCTTGTTGGCGATTCCGCTTCGAATGTGATGGCGGGTAATATTACCACATTGCCTATTACTCTCGACCAGATGATTTATCACGCAAAGTCTGTAGTGAGGGCTGTAAAGCGTGCCATTGTTGTAGTGGATATGCCCTTCGGTACTTATCAGGTAAATGCTGATGAGGCAGTGAAGAATGCTATCCGCATTATGAAGGAGAGCCATGCCGATGCTCTGAAGATGGAGGGTGGCGAGGAGATTCTTCCTTCAGTGCGCAAGATTCTTGATGCGGGTATCCCCATCATGGGACATTTGGGCTTGATGCCTCAGAGTATAAACAAGTTCGGTACTTACACTGTTCGTGCACGCGACGAGGAGGAGGCCGAGAAGCTTTTCAAGGATGCTAAACTTCTTGAGGAGGCCGGTTGCTTTGCCATTGTGCTCGAAAAGATTCCTGCTACGTTGGCCAAGAGGGTTGCCGAGAGTGTGAGCATTCCTGTTATTGGTATTGGCGCCGGTGCCGATGTTGACGGTCAGGTGCTCGTTTGCACCGATATGTTGGGTATGTCGGGCGGATTCAGTCCTCGCTTCCTGCGCAGATATGCTAACCTCAATGATGTTATCTGTGATGCGGTAGGCAGTTATGTCAGCGATGTGAAGAGCCGCGATTTTCCCAACGAGAAGGAGCAATATTAGGTTTTTCAGGGATTTATAATATAACCAATAGGGTAGAAGATTCTTTTTTGCTCCGATGCTGAATGGATGGTGTCGGATGCAGTTAATAATTCAGCGGAGGCTGTGCCATTTGTTTGGCGCAGCCTCTGTCTTATGCAGGTTCAATAGGATTGGTATATGTAATCGCATTGTAAATGCTTACACTTAATCCATCCGCATTGCAAATGCGGATGGACAAGGTTGCTTAAGAAAAAACGTGCCGGATATTTTGGCATGATTAAGCCTACTTTGACTAATCCCGATGTGGTATTGGAGGAGTATGATCCTAAAGATGGCGCAGAAAGACAGACTAAATATTTGTTTGTCAAAACATTTGTGAAAGCAGATGGAAGCAGATATGTGCATTTTGAATCTGTTACGGTGCTTAAAGAGACTCTCGAAGTTTCTATAAGTAGCCATGAGGTGAACGAGGATGCTCTAAAAAGAAAGATGCAACAATGTAAACTGCTGCATCTTAATAGTAAGTTCCTCAATTCTGAAGGGCGCTTAATTGAGCCTCTTGAAGAGGGGTCGGACCTTGTTCCTACACCAAACTCTGTTTCTTCTGAGAGCAAAGATACACCGCAAGTTTCTAACGAGCAAGAAAACGAGCAAAAAAGTGGCGAAATTGGTAATACAGGGGTAAATGAAAGTGTTCCCGATAACGAGGAGATAGGAAGTGCTTCACAAGTGGATAATGAGGTAGACCTTGTCAAAGAGTCGAGAGTTGAGGAGGAGTTTCTCGACAATGGGGACAAAAGGATAACTAACTTTAATTCACGCGGTGAAGTGGCGACTGTTTTGCCTCTTGATACTGACAATCTTGCATTTGAAACGGCTACAAAGAATACTGTTGAGGCTGTGAAGAAAACGGGTGTGGAGGTTGAGGAGGCTACACCGGAAATGGTGGAGGCAATGAATGAGCTTGCAGAGATGCAAAAAAAAATCACTTGAAACCGCACTACCGGAAGATGAATCTTCTTTCAAAGGCACTGTCGTTTCAAGTGATGACGGAACAAAGGTACTAAAAGATTTGGATTCTGCAATAGCTGAGTATGAAAATGATACACAGACTAAAGAAAAAACATTCTTAGGTAATCTTGCAAAAGTGCTTGGTGCTAAGAAGCATGGAAGCAATAGCCAATATGCTACTTTCGAGGCTGTGAAGAAAGCGGGTGTGGAGGTTGTGGAGGCTACACCGGAAATGGTGCAGGCAGTGCTGGGTGCTGAAATGATGTCTGTGAATGATAGGCTTTCGCAACTTGAAAAGGTCTCTAAGATTGTAGCAAATTGGCTGAAAAACAATGTAAGGGGTCGGTCTATAAAAGTAGAATTACCTCTTGCCACGCAAAGGAAAATACGCGCTAAGATGGGGCGCAACTTTGGTAGCCATGTGATTACTGCAAACAATGTGGCACATAGCAAAAAGAATCACGGGGAAAACGGCATCAAGAATACTGAAAATAGCATACCTCTTCGTGACGAAGACTTTGCATTGATGCCTTACATTATGGTTTCTCCGAGTTATGTAGAGCGTGGTTCGTTTGATTCGAAAGGAAGCGAATCTGTTCGATTCTATAAAATATTGTCGAATGGCTATGTGGTCGTAGTAGAGAAAGAACAAAAAAACAGCCCAAATGATATGGAAACCATTACCATGTGGGCTGAATTATCCGCTAATGTTCCGAATGCTCGCAATATGCGCCCCTCGAAATCGACGTCCGAAACCGTTACCATTAGCCCGGATGATGCTGCAAAGATACGCAAAGATGCGGAAAATGCAATACGTGCGGACGTAAAAGTTGAAAAATCGACGGCGGCAGCTCCTTTCTATTCTAATGCGAAAAAGGCGGTGCTGGATATTAAGCAGGAGAAGGCTACTCCGCAGCAGTGGGTGGCGATGCTTAAGAAGAACGGCGGTCTGAAAGTTGGTGAGGATGCTTGGGTAGGCCTTGAAGAGTGGCTTAACAAGCAGGATGGCTCTGTTACTAAGCAGGAAATACTTGACTACATCAACGAGAATTCTATTCGGATTGAGGAGGTGGAGTCTGAGGATTTAGGCAAAATTATAGATTATGGGCTTGAGGCTGTAGAGGGAGATCTTGAGAGGGCAAAGCGTGATTTGAAATATGAAGAAGCAAAAATATCTATAGCGGAAAAACGGCTTCAGGATTCGCAAGAAGAGTATGATAAATTCATAAGTACCGGCGAAGAGTTGAAACGTAAATATGGAGAAAATTCACCTGAATATAGAAATCATATTTTCTACGATTCATATACAGATGCGTTGGCAGGTGCAAAAAGAGCTTTAGAAAATGCTAAAAGCGATGTAGAATACAGGCGTAATCAGATTGCAGAACTTGAAAACGCCGTTGCTGAAAAGAAGGTACAAAAAGCAAAAATCATTAATAGAACTCGCTTAGACTATACAACACCCGGTCTTGATAACAAACGCGAAATTGCTCTTGTGGTTCCTACCATCGAGAGCTGGAATGAGAGCGATGAAATTCACTTCGGCGATGCGGGAGGTGGTCGCGCTGTTGCGTGGATACGCTTCGGTGAGACTACGGACAGTGAGGGCAAGCGTGTGCTTGTGATTGACGAGATTCAATCTAAGAGACATCAGGAAGGTCGAGAGAAGGGGTATGCTGACAGTCGTATTTTGAAGATTGAAGAGCGTAACAGACTGCAAAAGGAACTTGCCGACATTGTCGAAAACAGCAACCCGGAACTAAAAGCTGTGGGCGATGCGTTGAATGAAATGCAGGAGCGTTTAAACGCGCTGAGACAGGAGGAGGCCACAAAAGGCGACAACGAACGTGTGGAGATTGAGAGACTTCGTTTGCAGCAAAATGAAGTAAGGAGAGTTGAAGAATATGACGAGTTGGAGAATGAAATAAATGCTATACAGCAGTCTATAGACAATAGACGCGAGGAGATTAAACGTGTAGTTTCGGATGTTGCCGAATATAATTACAGATATGATTCCTTATTCAGAGACACCCAAAGGAAATTAGGGAAAGGTATCCCTGCTGCTCCTTTTGAAAAGAACTGGCATGAGCTTGCAATGAAGCGTATGCTGAGATATGCTGCGGAGAATGGCTTTGACAAGGTGGCTTGGACTACGGGCGAGCAGCAGGCGGATAGGTATGATATAAGAAAGACCGTTGGCAGTGTGCAGGTGCAGAAATTCTCTGATGGGTACGATGTTACTGCTTATACTCCCGACGGCCATAAAATAGCTAATGGCTTGTATGGCGATGTGAATGCTGTTGCTGAGGTGTATGGCAAGGAGCTTGCGCAGAAGTTTGTAGAGAGTGCCGACGCTAACAAGAGTCCGAATGCCGTTACTATAAGCGGTGATGGCTTGAAGGTCAGTGGCGAGGGTATGAAGGGCTTTTATGATAGGATGCTTCCTTCGTTTGTTCAGAAGTATACCAAGAAATGGGGTGCTAAGGTGGGCGAGGTTACTATGCCGACTTTGGGACAGAACAATACGATGTGGAGTGTCGAAGTTACTCCGCAGATGGCTGAGGAGGTGATGAAGGGACAGCCAATGTTCCTGCGCACTTCTGATGGCTCTATCTATGGTTGGGCGGTGAATGGTAAGATTTTCCTTACTCCCGAGGGTATGAATCCGAATACTCCTGCGCATGAGTACACGCATCTTTGGGCTTCGATGGTGGAGAAGAATGATCCGAAACTGTGGAGCAGGATTGTGGAGGTGATGAAGGAGTCTCCTACATGGAATGAGGTGCTGCTCGATGAGGCTTACAGGGATATTCACAACAATGACAGCCGCATGGCGAGCGAGGTGCTTTCGAGATTGAGCGGTGAGGAGAATTACCGCAGGGCTATGGAACTGGCTGAACGGGAGATTAAGGCTGCGGATGGCATTATTGAGAAAGCGAAGAAGATTGCTTTGTGGGGACGCATTAAACAGGCGCTGGCGGACTTTTGGGCGAGCGTCAAGGGTGTGTTCGGCTTTAAGGATAAGGCGCCGTGGATGGAGTTTGTGAATATGTCTCTCGGTGATTTGTATGCGGGAGTGAATCCGAATGCTGTGGGCAGTCCGTTGGAGAGGATGTTTATCGGCGAGAGGGGTGCTGCTAACCTTGATATGGCTGAGGAGGTTTCCTTGCGTCTTGATAACTTGAATGTGGCAAGAGAGATGGAGGAGGCAGGAAAGGATGCTAAGGCTATAAAGATTGCTACAGGCTGGGAACGTGGTGCTGACGGCAAGTGGAGGTATGAGGTGATGGACGGCTTTGTGTTTGACAAGGAGGGAAACATCGACTTCGGCAAGAGAAAACCCCGAGAGCTTGGGGATTACAAGCGGTATAAGGAACTTTTGCGCAAGAAGAATGCTTTGGCGTTTGAGGGTAAGGAGCTGCCTGTAGAAGAGAATGAGGAGTTCAGCAACTTGTCGAAAATATGGAGAAATACAAGACCCCATAACAGCGAGCGCCTTAAAGATTTCATTGATGCTCCCGAGCTGTTCGATGCGTATCCTGCACTAAGGGATATTGTTGTGAAGTTCGAGAGAGAGGGAGAAGAGAACGGCAGCTATAGCCGTACAAGCAATACCATTACCGTGAATCCTAAGCTGAGCAACGAGCAGATGGTATCTGTTCTTGTGCATGAAATCCAGCACGCTGTTCAGCACTATGAGGGATTTGCAAGAGGCGGCAATACGGATAGTGTAAAGACAAAGAAGTCGGCACTAAAAAGCGATGTCGCTCCATTGTATGAAATGATGCTTGAAACTCCCGAATGGGCTGAGAAACAGCGCTTGCAGAAGCGGTGGTTTGACGAGACGGATGATGCGAAGATTGCGGAGATTGAGGCTCGCGTGGAGGAGATTGACAACAGTGGTGTGCTGGAGGGAATTGAGGCTTTGCAGGCTGAGTTGCAAAAGAAATATGGCCTTGACAGAACTGTTGGCAGGATTATTTCGTCGCCGTATGCTGAGGATGCGGAGATTTGGAATGAGCTTCCGGAGTCGTTCAACGATAGGTTTGAGGCCTACAGGAGTCTTGCGGGTGAGGTTGAAGCTCGCAATGTGCAGGGCCGCATGGGTATGACACAGGAGGAGAGAAGAAATTCTCTTGCCGTGGAGACTGAGGATGTGGCACGCGAGGACCAGATTTTCATTGAGGAGAATTTGGGGGTGAGTAAGATGGGTAGTCGCGTCAAGAAAAGAATGAATGAAATCGCAGAATATTATGATGATGCGGACTTAAGTGATGTACATCGTGCAATTGTTAACGTATTTGGAGGATTGGATAATAACTTGCCAATAATAATCAATAGAGCTGGAGGTGAGTCACGAAGAGTTATTATGCGTCAAGGTCGTGAAGATAGAGGCGGTTCAAAACATTCTTTGCTCCGACATTTCGGTACTTCTTCTGGTAATTATACTGCTGAAGAACTCTTATTAATAGAAGACGTATTGGCAAATGGCGAACTCACTGAGAACGAGAGACGTGGCACAATCGTTAATGAATATCAACGAACTATTAATGGTATTAGATATACTGTTGTAACTGAAAAGAACGACAACAGGGAAGAATTTACAGACTTCTACACAAACAGAAGCGGTGATACCCGCTCGTTTAACACGCAATTAAGCGCACGTGCTGGACATACCACCGCTTCTGCCGACAAAGATACGAAGAATATTTCGAATACACAAGAGGAAAATGCCAATTTCCGCCCCGGCGAAGGTGCATACACCGACGAGGAAGTCGCATTTGAGAACGACCCTGTATCAAAGGTGCTTGGTAAGCCGAGAGGAACAAAGGCACAGCGCAGGGAGTTTGCTGAGCGTGAACGTAAACGTATGCGTGAGGCTGTGGATGATGTTGCTTCTGCGTTGAATACTCCTATCGAGGTGCTTGAATCTACCGAGGGGCTTACGGGAAGACGCGCAACAGCTAAGGGATGGTATGAGAAGAGTACCGGCAGGATTGTTGTGGTGCTGCCTAACAACAAGAGTGTGGCTGATGTGATGCAGACTGTGCTTCATGAGGCTGTGGCTCACTATGGATTGATATATGTAATCGCATTGCAAATGCTTACACTCAATACATCCGCATTGCAAATGCGGATGGGCAGGGCATACACTCTTGGAGGTTTTGTTAGAAAGGATGGTACAAAGCATAGAAAGCACCCAAACATAGTTGCATATCATATTTTGTAGGTAAAACAAATATGGATAGGACTGAATATTATGTGCGATTTACTGTCCAAGAAGAAAAAAGCGGGAAACAAGGTACGCATTCTTTTTTCGTTTCCGAAGTGTCATTATACGAAAATCCCCACGCAGATGTTACTACTGACACCAAGAACCACTTGGGCAAAACATCAAGCGCAGGGATTGTTGATGCAAAATTAAAGAACTTTTTTGACTTTGCAAATGGGAAATTAAATATAATGATTATCAAATATATTACCTAAAGTGTAATGTTGTTGGAACATTTAGTAACTTAAAAAGTTGTCCCTCTTTAACCTTAGATTTGCACAATGAAAAATTATACAATATATAATTACTACATTTGCAAAGTGAAGAAGGAAAAATATGTTTAACCGAAGTAAAGGAAGGCGGAGGTTAACCAACCTCTTCTATGGAATATTTATTTCCATCCCT
>JAFYLO010000010.1 GCA_017557045.1 Bacteroidaceae bacterium
CAACATTGCATTCACCCCCTCGGAGAACGGCATCGACGACCCCGCCAACTACGGATTCGCACCGTTGCCCATCGCCACCCTCGAACAGAAGAGCGAGCGCACCATCACCATCCCCATCAGTCGCAAACGAATAGCACAATACATAGCAGCAGCCGCAGCAATCGTAATAATGTTTGTCTTTGTAACCCCGCTCAGCGAGCACACATTCAAGGACAACACAAAAGCATCATTCGGTAACTTTGCATCACCCGAACAAATTTCCATGATGCAACAGGTTATCTCGCCCCGTCCCGCAACAAACACCGACGAAAGTTGCAAGATAGTACCGGTAGAAAGCATACAGCAGAGCGCCGTAAAGGAGCAGACACCTGAAGCTGAAGTTATAGCCGAACCGGCACCTGAAACAACAGAGACTAAAACAGTTGTTGCAGAAATTGCCCCCGCAGACACAAAACAGTACCACATTATAGTAGCAAGTTCACCCAACGCAGAAAATGCACAGTTGGCAATAACAGAACTTTCTCGAAAAGCCGAGTTCAACTACAGCGTAGTAGAGTGCGGCAAACGCCACCGCATATCAGCCGGTTCCTACACCACTAACGAGGAGGCACTGGCACAACTGCCTGCAATACAGGCAAATTTCCCCGATGCGTGGATATACATACATTAATCACCACTGACAAACAATGAAAAAGATAATCTGTCCCAAATGCGACCACCCGGTAGTATTCGACGACGGCGGCTACCCCATCGGACAAGCCGTAGTATTCGAATGTGAAGGCTGTCGCAAAAGTTTCACAATACGCGTAGGCGAAGACAACATAGAAGAGGTTGAAGAGGACCTCGGACACCTTGTAGTGATAGAAAACTGCTTCGGATTCAAGCAGACACTGCATTTGAAAATGGGCGACAACATCATAGGCCGATACAACAAAGGCACAGAGATAACACTGCCCATTGAAACAAAAGACCGCAGCATGGACCGTCGCCACTGCATAGTAAACGTAAAGCGCGACGCATTCGGCGAACTTACATACACCATACGCGACAACCGCAGCGTAGTAGGCACCTTTGTAATGAACAGAATCCTCGGCGACAGAGAGAGGATGTTAATAGAGGATGGAGCGATAATCACCCTCGGTGCAACGACACTTATTCTGCACACACCTGAAAAGGAATAAATACAAACAAATAACCGACAATATATATCCCGGCAGACTATTTTTTCTTTAGTCTGCCGGGATATATTATAACGTAAGCTCGATATTAGAGAAGATATAAATATTTATATTAGCGCCCGGTAAACGTGTTTAAGTCGTTTAAAATTCAATATTTAAGTAGCTACAAGCCACATTCTTCATGAAGACAAATTTAAGTCAATGATTGGAACTCCCTCGCCCTTTGGGCACTCCCTCTTCAAGAGGGAGAATGTCGTATATTAGTAATTTTCAATGATTTATATTCCTCCTCTTGAAGAGGAGGTGGATTCAAAAACACTGTTTTTGAAGACGGAGGAGTTCAAAACACAAGCAGAAGAAATTTTTACCGGACACTAATAAAAGATTATAAAGCAAGTATAATAAATGCCTCATTCTAAGAATCACACGATTTTAGGATGAGGCATTTATCAAGAAGTTTTTCAACTTCAACTCTCTCTATTTTGTAAATTCACTAATCCATTCGGCAAAATCAAGTTTTATCAACTGCCATATTTTACCCTGCAAACATATAGGATCAGGTTCAGCATCTGCGACATCAAAATCCACAAGGCCTTTTATGCATCCTTCTTTTGAAACTCCGTAAGGATAGCGTTCTTCGTACAAAGAGAGCATATTTTCTATTGTGTATATTTCGTGTAGAAGATGTAAATCCCAAAAATCCTTTTTACGGCAATGAGGCATGACATCCATTTTCATTGCAACAATATCGTCAACGGAGGCCATACGTATATTTTCATAGATTTCAACAGGACGAATAAACGCATCTGTATAAAACAGATCGAGTTTTACACTATCGTCTTTAGAATTACCGACAATATACGAAGCGCCAAAACTCACAATTTTTCCACAATCACCTTGACAATACGGAAATTCCATTTGTAGAATCTCCTGCAACCGATGAAAATCAATCGAACCATATTCTACATCTGTAAAAAGGTCTATATCATCTGATATACGATGACCGTAACGCAATGAAAGAGATGTTCCGCCCACAAGTCTGAAAGGAGAAAATGCCTCTATAGCCATAAGGCGTTCCAACGTTGAACGCAGAATAGGCTTTACCGTTTGAAATTGCAATGATTTATGCTTCATAATCAAGATAGATTTTCAGATTATTTTTCGTATTTGCATATAATGGAGATGACAAAGAAAGTTCTATCGCAGACAAAATAGTCTCCCTTCCATAAAAACGGATAATTTCCAAAATCTCCTCTTCAGTACCACGTTCAAACACTCTATTTATGACATAACGTTTATGTGTCTGAAAGTCTATATTCTCTAACCTTGTGTCCCAAAATAGTGTATTACGAAACTTTGCAGTATTGGGGCGGTAACTTCCGGACAATCGCTCCTTCTCCTTTGCTATATCATAATATATTTGCAAAATCATCAGAAAACCCTCATCCAATCCTAAAGCACGTTCAATGCGGAGTGAAAGTGAAAGATTCATCGCTCTGCGCCCACGAATTATTGCACTAAGCGTCTGCGGATGTTCGCCAATAGATTTAGCAAACTGTCCGCTTTTTAGCTTTTGCTTGTTCAATTCCCTTTGCAAAAACGCTCCCGGGTGTACTCCACGTAGTATATCTATTTTATTGTTCATAGCGCAAAAATAAACAAATTTGTTTAGAAAACAAACTAAAGGACTACATTTAACGTTCTACAAAAAGTCATCAGTTTTGGATGCATCAATAAAAAAACGTATGCACAGCCAAAAGGCCATGCATACGCAATTCAAAAAAGTATATCACTTTTACTTGATAATCTCAAACTCGGCACCTGCTGCAAAGTCTGCACCATTGTGCGAGCTAAGGGCTGTGAAGCGGATGTAACGCATCTTCACCGGAGCATCGAAAAGCACACGCTTGATATTCGCGTTATTTTCGAATGTACCCTTCTTGATGCTCTTCCACTCCTTGCCATCGCTGCTGATGGAAATCTCATAATTCTTGATATTTCCATTGTAACCGCCATCCTGACGGGGCAGATAAGAGAAGCCCTTTATTGTGCACTCCTCGCCCGCGTCGAAGTCAATCCAGTGAGGATACTGAGCAACAGTTACAGAGTACATTGTGTGCCAGATGGTATTTGCATCGCCATCGACAAGTTTGTCGGCAGACTCCTGAATCTCCTGACTCGATGCATACTTGACAACGATAGGCTGCACAGAAACCTCCTTATAGTTGTAAACCGACGACATCTCGGGACGGTTCTTATCCCAAACAGTGATTGTGCCACCCTTGCTCATGTCAATAGGCTCGCTGTACTTCTTGGCCTTAGCCTTGCGACCTTCGCCTACCTTATAATATATATCGGCAGCAACGTCGTTGCTACGTACAGAAACGTATCCGCGACGGTCGCGTACAACCACGATAGGCTCTATTGAAGATGAAGAGACATTGGCAGTCTCTGTATATTTACCTGCCTTCACAGGACGCATGATGAAGCCCATCATATTATCACCGGCTCTCACACAGTCGTGCTCCAGAGGACCACCCTGACCGCAACTGTTACCACCGAGACCTGTTACCTTTCTGTCGAGGTTGAGATATGTGCTGTTTGATTTGGGAAGCTGATAGGGGTGTCCCGCCTCGGCAAGCTCCACTGAATTCCACTGGAGAGCCGATGTTGACATACCCTCAGTAGCAGCAAAGAGAACACCGTTGCCGTTCCAGTCGGTGAGAGCACACCAGCGTACATCCTCGCGGTTAGCCATGTCCTGGGGCTTGGGGAAGTGAACAAACTGGTCGGCCACCTTGCTGTCGAACTGCTCAACGAAAGCACCCGAACGGCGGTCGTTGTAGTTGTTGTGGGGGCCTGCACCATAGTAGTGGTAATATTTCAATTCGCCGGGCAACTGAATCTCGTATCCGAGGCGTGCAAGATTCAGAGCGCTGTTGCTACCAACGATGCTGCTCTTCAACTCAACAGAACCATCCTTATAGATTGTCCATATTCTGTTCGATGTGAAGCTGAAGCCATTTTCGCCGAGAGGAGCCTTGTTGTCAACGATGGTCATTGTATTATCCTCGTTGCGGACAATCTTGCCACCGAAAGGAGCCTGTGTAAATACAATATACTGAATGATAATTGTACCGTCAGCCAATGTCTGCACATTCTTTGAAAGTACGCTGTCAACAAGGTTGTAGAGACCGTTAGAGTACCATGCACCGCGTGCCCAGTTGTCGTTGTCGACAGGAGCGCGGAAGGCGCTGAGCTTCATAGTGTTTCCTGCGGGGAGAATCTCCTTGCCACCGTAAACGACATTGTAAAGAACACCCTTCTTGTCGTCGAATGCGATGGTGAAGGCATTGTCTGCACCCTTAACGGTTGTTGTCTGCTTGTCGCCGTTGCTCTCCATTGCAAGGTCGCCACCTACGTTGGCAACAGTTGCAATTGCGGGCTTCGCAGCAGGACTTTGGAGAAGCAACTGCTCGGCCATCTGAACGTAATTTTTCTTAGCCCACGGCTGATTCTCCTTTAAAAGGAATTCAACCTTCACGAAATACTCTTTCTTGGCATCGCGTGAGTAGTTGATGCCGAGGTCTACGACAGCCTTCTTGCGAGGAGCAACCTTCACTTCGGGAATAATGTTGCTGCTGACCTCTTTACCATCCTCCCAAAGTGATACCTTCACTGCAAGGTCGCTAAGGTCGCAGAAGTAGCGTTTGTTGAAAATCTCAATCTTGCTCTTTGCCTCGTCAGCAAATTTCACACCTACATTCTGATATACCTTCTTCACCTCGTAGTATTCGGGCTTCGGAGTGTGGTCGGGCAACATCACACCGTTCATACAGAAGAGGTGGTCGTTGGGACGGTCGCCAAAGTCGCCGCCGTAACCCATATATTTGTTGCCTTTCTTGTCGTAGTTGTAGAATGCCTGATCGGTCCAGTCCCAAATAGCACCGCCACAGAAGAAGTTTGTACTCTCCATTGCATCCCAGTAGTCCTGAAGGTTACCGCCGGCATTACCCATAGAGTGAGCATACTCCGAAATGTGGAAAGGATATTTTATGTTGTAGTTACCCTTTACAGCGCCGCGTACCCATGCAATTGAAGGATACTGGTTAGAGCCCATATCCACAATGTTGTTATTACGCTCGTACTGTACGGGACGTGATGCATCGAATTTGTGCAATTCGGCATAAGCCTTCTCGAAGTTCACACCGGGGCCTGCCTCGTTACCGAGTGACCATATTACAATTGAGGGGCTGTTGATGGTAGCGTGCGCCATCTCCATTACACGTGCAATGTGTGCAGCCTCAAATTCAGGAACGTGTGAGAGAGACTCTTTGCCATAATAATATTCGTGGCTCTCGATATTCGCCTCATCCTCAAGGTAGATACCGTACTTATCGCACAGATAGTACCAGAAGGGCGCATCGGGATAGTGTGAACAACGTACATGGTTGATGTTGCCGCGAAGCATCAGCATAACCTCGTTGTACATCTGTTCGCGTGTGATTGCGTGACCGCGCTCAAGGTTGCTTTCGTGACGGTTGACACCTTTCAGTTTCACAGGCTGACCGTTCACATAGAAGTAGCGGCCTGCAAGTCCGAATTCGTCCTTTGATGCGGGAGTGTCCTTAATCTCAACCTCGCGGAATCCGAAATATGTAGAAGCAGTCTCAACCACCTTGCCCTTCTTGTTCTTCAACTGAACAACGAGGGTGTAGCGATAAGGAGCCTCGCCCGACCATTTATTGGGAGCCTTGACTGCGATTGCCATCTTCGAAGTATTTGTTGCACCGGCAGCAGTTGTTGCAACATTTGCGCTTGTTGTAGAGCCTGCAACAATCTCATTCTCGTCGCTGAAGAGTTTGTTGGCATAGAGGGTAGCCTCCACTGTATAGTTCTTTGCATCCTTTTTAGAGAGGTTGCGCACATCGATTTCCACATTTGCTGTACCGTCGCAATAGTTGGCATCAAGGTCGGTGCGCACGCGGATGTCGCGCAACTGCACAGGAGCAGTAGCTGTGAGCGACACTGTGCGGAAGATACCCGGCAGACGGAACATATCCTGCGCTTCGAGGAACGAAGCATCTGAGTTACGGTAAACCTCAACAGCTACAAGGTTCTCGCCCTTCTTTGCAAGATACTTTGTGATGTTGAAGGCTGCAAGGTTGCGTGAGTTTTTCGAGAAGCCTACATACTGTCCGTTGATCCACAAATAGAAGAATGAATCCACGCCATCGAAATTGATATAAACTTCGCGGCCCTCCCACTCTTCGGGGATTGTGAATGTACGGCGGTAAGAACCCACCTCGTTACGGTGCTTGTAGGTTGTGTGATGGGGCGCAGGCTCGCGCATAACACCCTTCTTCCAGTCGCCTACAGCTACCTGATGTTTGAAGATTACAGGCTGGTTCACATAGATGGGAGTACCATACTTCTGGCTGCCGTCCTTCTGTATTCCGTAAACGTTCCAGTTCATCGGAACCTCTACATTATCCCACTTTGTATCGTCAAAGTCGGTCTTGTAGAAGTCGGCGGGACGCTCTGCGGGGTTTGGCACCCAGTTGAAACGCCATGTGCCGTCGAGCGACTGATAATACTCGCTTGCATCGGGGAGCACCTTGCGGGCGCTTTCAACGCTTGCGAAATTGAAGAACCACGCCTTAGGCTGTTCCTTATTCAAAGAAAGCTGCTGAGGCGATTCCCATTCGTTGCCTGCCGGAGCGGCAACATCTCCATAAGCGAATCCCGCAAGACCCTGAGCATACAGGCTTCCTGCAAGAAGCAAGGCGGAGAGGAATGTTGACAAAAACCTTTTCTTTAGCATAAAATTATAGTTTATTTATAAATTTTGTTTGATTTTACCATCAAAAAGGCAAATTTACATAAAATTGACCGAAATACCAAAATTGCAAAGGCAATAATGTAAAGGAGAGGAATATTTGCCAGTGTCTGCTATTTATATTATCTTCGCATATAATTTTGCTCAATTATGATAAAGCACCATACAGACTACTCCCTGCTGCCTCACAACACCTTCGGCATTGATGTAAAGGCGGCACATTTTGTAGAATTTTCATCGGTTGAAGATATAAAAAACATAGCCGGCAAGCTTGGCGACACACGCCATCTTGTAATCGGCGGCGGTAGCAATCTGCTCTTCATGAGCGACTTTGACGGTATAATACTCCACTCTGCCATCAAAGGCATAGAGGTTGTAGCCGAAGACGACGACAGCCTGCTGGTACGTGCAGGCAGCGGAATCAATTGGGACGAATTTGTCGCATACACCGTGGAGCAAGGATGGCAAGGGCTTGAAAATCTGTCGGCTATTCCCGGAGAGGTAGGCGCAAGCGCCGTACAGAATGTGGGAGCCTATGGTGTAGAGGCCGGCGACCTTATCCAGAGCGTGGAGTGCGTATCACTCTCCGACGGCAGCGGGAGGGTATTCACCAAAGAGGAGTGCCGATTCGCATACCGACACAGCATATTCAAAGCCGAGGAGAAGGGCAAACATATAGTTGCATACGTTACCTACCGACTGAACAAAAAAGGGAAATTTGTGCTCACATACGGCAACCTCAAAGAGCAGTGTGAAGCCCTCGGCGGAGTAAATGCCGCGAACATACGCCGCGCCGTATGCGAGACACGCGCTGCTAAGCTGCCCGACCCCGCGGAGATTGGCAGTGCAGGCAGCTTCTTCATGAACCCCGTGGTGGAAGCATCCGTAGCCGAAAGACTAAAAAGCGACTACCCTTCAATGCCCACATACCCGGCACCCGGAGGCATAAAGCTATCAGCCGGATGGCTCATCGACCAATGCGGATGGAAGCAGCGCAGCAGTGAGACTGTAGGTGTCTACAGCAAGCAGGCGTTGGTCGTGGTAAATTTAGGCGGCGCCACCGGCAAGGATGTTATTGAATTTGCCCGACAGATACAGGCATCGGTAAAAGAAAAATTCGGAGTAGAGATATTCCCCGAAGTAAATGTTATAGAGTAGACCTTATGAAAGTAACATTTTTAGGAACCGGAACATCTACAGGAGTACCCGAAATAGGATGCGGATGCGAGGTCTGCACATCGACCGACCCCAAAGATTCACGTCTGCGTTCTTCTGTACTCATAGAAAATGACGACAACAGATTATTGATTGATTGCGGTCCCGACTTCAGGGCACAGATGCTACGCCGTCCATTTAAAAAAATAGACGCAGTACTTCTTACCCACAAACATTACGACCACATAGGAGGTTTGGACGACCTTCGTCCATTCTGTCGCAGAGGAGACATACCTGTATACGCCGATGCCCACACACTCGACTGCGTAAAAGGCATGTTCCCCTATTGTTTCACAGAAGTAAAGTACCCCGGAGTACCCAACTTGCTCATCAACACAATAGAAAAAGGCAAAACATTCAAAGCAGGAGGATTCGACATAGAGCCGATAGAACTTTTCCACGGCAGACTACCCATACTCGGCTACCGCATAGGCCCGGTGGCATATATCACAGACATGAGCTTCATGGAACTAAAGGAAATGGATAAGCTCAAAGGCGTAGACACACTGATAATAAACGCATTAAGATTCTCCAAGCCACACGGTTCACATCAGACTGTGCTCGAAGCATACAATGCAATAAACTACATAAAGCCGCGCAAAGCCTACCTGACACACTTGATGCACCACATAGGACTGCACGCAAAAATTGAAAAAGTATTGCCGGCGAATGTCCATTTGGCATACGACGGTCTGACATTAGATATTATTCCATGAAAACAACAAAATACACCCTGACAGCATCTTCGGGCCTTATTCTCGAAGGCGGAGGAATGCGCGGAGTATTCACCAGCGGAGTACTCGACAATCTTATGGATCGCGGCATACGTTTCCCATACACCATAGGAGTGAGCGCCGGTGCCTGCAATGGAATCTCATATATGTCCGAGCAGCGCGGACGAGCAAAATACTGCAACATCGACCTGCTCGAAAAATACCGCTATATAGGACTGAAGCATCTATTGCTGAAAGGCAACATCATGGACTTCGACCTGCTATTCCGTAAAATCCCCGAAGAACTATACCCCTACGACTACGAAAGATATGCCACACAAGAGGGCATCTTCGAAATGGTAACCACAAGCTGCAAGAGCGGTAAGCCCTGCTACTTCAACGAGAAGCACGACGCACGACGCATCATTGAGATTGTGCGGGCATCCAGCAGTCTGCCCTTCGTATCGCCGATAGCCTACGTCGATGGCGAACCAATGGTAGACGGAGGAGTATCCGACTCAATCCCCCTGCTCCGCGCCCGCGAATTGGGATACAACAACAATATAGTTGTACTCACCCGGAACAAAGGCTACCGCAAGCCCGAAAAAGAGACAAAAGTACCGCCATTATTCTACCGCAAATACCCCGCCCTGCGCGAAGCCATACGTTCGCGTAACGCAATATATAACAAACAAATATCTCTCGTCGAAGAGCTTGAAGAGCAAGGAAAGCTGATAGTCCTTCGCCCCGAACGCCCCATTGTGGTCGACCGCATGGAGCGCAACACACAAAAACTTATCGACCTCTACGACGAGGGCTACGAATGTGCATCCAAAATAGAGTTCATCATATAATGTAGCTTCTAAAAAATCTACTGCCACATATATATATTGCATTTTTTTCATTAACTTCGCAAATTGAAACAAAAGCAATCCATAACAGCGAAAATAAAAAACAAAAATATGTATCGTACAACAACTTGTGGCGAACTAAGAATCGCCGATGTAGAAAAGAGAGTAACCCTGAGCGGATGGGTGCAGCGTGCACGCAAGATGGGCGGAATGACATTTGTCGACCTGCGCGACCGCTACGGAATAACACAGTTGGTATTCAGTGAGGACAGCAACCCCGAACTGTGCGAAAAGGCATCACACCTCGGACGCGAATATGTGATACAGGTAAGCGGCACAGTACGCGAACGCGAAAGCAAGAACAACAATATCCCCACCGGCGAAATTGAGATAATCGCAGAGTCACTCAACATACTCAACAGCGCAGAGACACCCCCCTTCACCATCGAGAACAACACAGACGGTGGCGACGAACTCCGTATGAAATACCGCTATCTCGACCTGCGCCGCGAATGTGTGAGAAGCAACCTCGAACTGCGCCACAAGATGACAATGGAGGTACGCCGCTATCTCGACGCAATGGGATTCATCGAAGTGGAAACCCCCATGCTCATAGGCTCCACCCCCGAAGGTGCACGCGACTTTGTAGTACCCTCGCGCATGAATCCCGGACAGTTCTACGCCCTGCCCCAGAGCCCTCAGCTCTTCAAGCAGTTGCTCATGGTATCAGGCTTCGACCGCTACTTCCAGATAGTAAAATGCTTCCGCGACGAGGACCTTCGCGCCGACCGTCAGCCCGAGTTTACACAGATTGACTGCGAAATGAGTTTCGTGGAGCAGGAAGATGTAATCTCACTCTTCGAAGGAATGGCAAAGCACCTCTTCAAGACTATCCGCGGCGTAGAGATAAGCGAAGCCTTCCCCCGCATCACATGGCACGACGCAATGAAATACTACGGCAGCGACAAGCCCGACACCCGCTTCGACATGAAGTTCGTTGAACTTATGGAGATAATGAAAGGCCACGGCTTCGGAGTATTCGACAGCGCCGAATACATCGGAGGTATATGCGCAAAAGGCGCGGCAACATACACCCGCAAACAACTTGACGCACTCACCGACTTTGTACGCCGTCCGCAGATTGGCGCCAAAGGTATGGTATATGCCCGCGTAGAGGCCGACGGCAATGTAAAATCGAGCGTCGACAAGTTCTATACACAAGAGGTACTCCAGCAGATGAAGGAAGCCTTCGCAGCAGAGCCCGGCGACCTTATCCTCATACTCAGCGGCGACGACACAATGAAGACACGCAAGCAGTTGTGTGAGCTCCGTCTGGAGGTTGCATCACAGCTCGGCCTGCGCGACAAGAACAAGTTCTCTTGCCTGTGGGTAGTAGATTTCCCCTTGTTCGAGTACAGCGAAGAAGAGGGTCGCTACATGGCTATGCACCACCCCTTCACATCGCCCAAACCCGAAGATATACCCCTGCTCGACACAGACATGGGTGCCGTACGTGCCAACGCATACGACATGGTAATCAACGGTGTAGAGGTAGGTGGCGGTTCAATCCGTATCTACGACAGCGCATTGCAGAACAAGATGTTCGAACTGTTGGGCTTCACACCCGAACGCGCACAACAGCAGTTCGGTTGGTTGTTGGATGCATTCAAGTATGGTGCACCCCCTCATGGCGGTCTCGCCTACGGTCTCGACCGCTGGGTAAGCCTCTTTGCAGGTCTCGACAGCATACGCGACTGCATAGCATTCCCCAAGAACAATTCGGGACGCGACACAATGATTGAGGCACCCTCTGTATTGGAAGATGCACAGCTCGATGAACTTAACATAAAGGTAGTTCTGAAGTAAGAATATATACATATAAAAAATGTGCCGGCGAGTAAAAACAAACTCGCCGGCACATTTTTTATACTGCCATCCTACATCCTATCAAATTCTCCTTTCAACCACTCGAAGCGCTTTTCGAGCCATATTTTCATAGACTGCACCTCATTCTCATACGAACCCCAAATTGTATTGTTGGGCCATGTGTGGACATAAAGAGTGTTCCACTTATTGTTATTCTCCACGACAGAATATTTCAGATAAGCGGCATCAGCATTAATTCCGGCATATATATCCTCCCTCAACTCATAGAAAAAGGCAAAACGTTCCTTTACCCTCGCAACAAAAGCCGGGTCCTCAAACAGGCGTGCATACCAACCGGCCCTCTCCTTTATCCAAAAACCCTCAGGAGAGTCGCACCCGTTGTAATTGACATTGCCGAAAGCAATGTCAAAATCCCACAGAGGCCCCATCTTCAATTTGGCGCCACGAGCCAAGTTCATGTAACAACTTGAGAAGAAACATGCATCATTGTTCTTTGCAATCTCATTTATCAGATACCAGTCGACAAAAGACTCAACATCAAGATATTTAGCATAACCATTTGCCGGATCCGTAAAATCCGCGCCAAAGAGAGCTGCATCTGCTTCATTCAAATATTGCACAACATGATTGTAAGCATCGCTGCCAACCTCTACGCTCGGATCCTTTATATTCAGCGGATAATTGATATGTGCAACCCTGAAGGTAACATCATCGGCAGCAGCCTTAGCATCAACCTCAAGCAAAAAACCATCATCGCCGACATCTACCCTATGCTTGGCAATCTTCAGTTGCTCGCCCAACTGATAAGTACCGCAGTACTCACCATTGAGAACAAGTTCCACAAAATGGGTACGGCAAGTATAATCCAAAGAACTCATCCTGCCCATCTCAAAGGCAGTCTTGTTTCGCAACGAAGTCTTATCGGGATAATTGGCAAGCAACACCCACTCCTTGTCTGCAGGCTCACCAAGCAGAGAGACCTTTTCTTCAAATTTTATCTTGTACGGTTTTTTCGGAAAAGTCCATGTTGAATTTCCACGACCTTTTATTTTCACAGGGTTCTCAAACACATCACCTGCGCCACGGGTTTCAATATCCTCTACTACACGAATAACGGCATTGACATACTCCTCCTTGGAAGTAATGGCAGCCTTATCCTCTGTATCGATATAAACAACAGGAAGCCCCGTAAAGCACTTGACCTTAAGCAGATAGTTTTTGGAACATTTTTTACCGACCAACTGCAACTCCAGAGGCCGCGAACAATCCAAAAGAGTCTCATCACTCATCACCTCTATTCCACCGGCCATTAACCGGCCGCCTCTTACATCAAATGAAGGGACAAGCATTTTACTCTCGACGATGTGTGGAATCAGGCACTCTATAACACTATCCCCTACAAGCGAACATTCAACATCGGAAATAAGCGAGAAAGAATTATTCCCAGCCAAAAAACGAAAACCATCCAACTGCACTACCCCCTCATCGTCAACAACATGAGTCTCATCATCGCACGACGGCAATAGGCACACTGCAACAAGCAGAGCCAAGAATAGCCAAACCCTCTTCATATAAACAGGAATCAAATATAATCATCAAAATCCTTGTAATGCTCGTAAATTTCATGGAGTTCCATTTCGTCGATTATATTGCGGCGTTCACGCTCCTTACGCGTAACTGTACGCATCTTACTAACACACATCAGAACAAATCCGATAACCAAAACCGCTAAAATAACCAACCAAATCATAATCAACAAAATTTAAGGTTCCACAAAAATACAAATCTAATCACTGATAATAACAGCTCGCCGCTTCACCGCATCAGTATCGAGGAGAATACTTATAAACTCCTTTGCCGAAGCCTTCTGATAAGCACCCTTAAGTGTAAGCATGGAAGCCACCATCCTATTCCCAGGCTCTTTCAAAGGAACAGCCTTGAAACGGCTGTTGCCAAAGACCGCCGAAGCCGAAAGCACAGTAATATAATTACCCGTAGCCACCATCTGAAGCAAGATATTAGTCTCGTTAAGTTCTACCTGCGAAGCAAGAGTAAACCCTTTGCCTTGCATAAGTCTGTCGAGCATCATCCTCGCCTGCAACTCCTTGGATGGCAACACAAGCGGATAGCCGCACAACTCCTCAAGCGTAATACCTTTCATTGATGCCATTGCATGAGTGCTGCTGACGACAGCCGAAAGGGAATTTTCGAAAAGCGAAATAGTATCAATTTCCGGAGTATCCACAAGAGGCTTGTATGACAAGACAAAGTCGAGCTTCCGCGCCTTCAGCAGTTCAAGAAGACGGTTCACCGTCTCGTAACAGATTTCGAGCTTCACATTAGGATACTGGCGCATGAAGGAGAGCAATCCTTCGGTCAACACAGAACTCAGACTATAAGTAACCCCGACACGCAAAGTACCTGCCTTGACATTCTGCAAATCGTACAGACGCTGCACACCATCCTCTGCGTCCCTGATAGTTTTTCGCGCAAAAGGAAGAAATTCCTCTCCCGCTTCGGTCAACACAATGTGTCGGCTGTTGCGGAGGAATAACGGGAAACCAAGTTCAAATTCCAACTGTTTAATCTGCTGGGACAACGTACTCTGAGTAATAAAAAGATGCTTCGCAGCCTCTGAAAAATTCAGATACTCCGCGCTCATTACAAAATATTTCAGTTGTCTCAGTTCCATAAATATAAATTGACTTTTTGCGAAGATAGCGATTTTTCTGCAAAAAACAAGCTTTTATACAAAAAACCGCATAAATTTATTTTAAACACAACAAATCCACATAATTATACAATAGACACACCTTATATAAAAAACAATAGGCATTGCAAACCGCAACACCTACTGTATATATGATATAAGGAAAGTTCTATATTAGAAACCGATGAAAATCAACATTGCGTATCCGAGTACAATACCAAGAACACCAACTATGATACCAACCTTCATCATATCCTTCTGCTCAATGAAGCCTGTTGAGTGAGCAATAGCATTGGGAGGAGTACTGATAGGAAGAATCATAGAAACTGAAGATGCGATAGCGATACCTACCAACATAGCTTGAGCACCACCTACAGCTGTAAGTGCATCGGACATACCCACAGCAACAACGCCGAGCACGGGAACGAGCAGAGAAGTTGCAGCCGAGTGAGAGATGAAGTTAGAGAAGCCGAAGCAGATGAGACCTGCGAGAATCATCACAGCGATGGGTGAGAAATCACCGAAGGGAACTGAGCTTACAATCAAGTTGCTCAAGCTCTCGCAACCTGCGCCCTTGTAGTTAAGAGCAACACCGAGTGCGAAACCACCGGCAACCATCCA
>JAFYLO010000011.1 GCA_017557045.1 Bacteroidaceae bacterium
AGGGATGGAAATAAATATTCCATAGAAGAGGTTGGTTAACCTCCGCCTTCCTTTACTTCGGTTAAACATATTTTTCCTTCTTCACTTTGCAAATGTAGTAATTATATATTGTATAATTTTTCATTGTGCAAATCTAAGGTTGAAGAGGAGGTGGATTCAAAAACAATGTTTTTGAAGACGGAGGAGTTCAAAACACTAACAGAATAAAAATTTACCGGACACCAATAAAAATTTCAAAAAGAATCTATTACTTACTTCAAGCCCAATAAATTTTAATACATTTTTGTATTTTTTTTAAAAAAAATCTAATATTATTATACATCTACTAATAATTGTATTATTTTTGCGGGCATATGGGACACATATTCTATCCCAAAATCCTTTTTCGCAAGAAACTACCTCAAACAAGCAAATAAACTACAAAAAAACATAAACAAACATGAAAACCAACAAGTTTCTTTTACTTGGAGCGTTATCCTTAATTTGTTCATGCGTCAACAACAAGTACGACCTGAACCTGGATATATCCAAAGATGTGAAAATCGAGGGAAATAAGGTTACATTGCCTTTCGGCAGTCTGAAACTCGTTACCCTCGACTCATTGATTGATGTCGATGACATCGATGTGCTCGAAAAAAGTACCGATGGTACATACAGCATCACTAAGGGAGACTCAATCTCTACTATTACAGAGACAGTCGACCCGATTGAAATTTCTGTGGACGGACAGACAGAGACTGTAGATATAGAGTTTACAGATGCTGAAATCGACGCTGTGGAGATTAAGGCTACAGATGTAGACCCTGCTACATTCAGTGTTCCCACAATTTCGTTCGAAGAACTCAACAAAAGTCTTCCCGACCTGAGCGCAGACGCAAGCCAAAAAGTTGAGAGCGACGGCCTCAAAGAGAAACTTGAACTTCTGGCAGGTTTAGGAGGTTCGGGCAACGAGACCTTCTCTATCGAAGAAATCGGCCTATCCGGAACTTCTCACAAAATCAATTCGGTGGTAGAGTACGGATTCGAAGAGATGAGATATGAACTTCCCGAAGAGGTGAAGTCTGTAAGCAAGATTGAACTTGCCACAGCTCTTGAAAACGACGAACTTGACACCAATGGTACACTCATCAAGGCAAAGATTACCCGTCCCAAAGCAATGACCGACGCGGTATCAACAATCAGTTTCAGAATCGAATTCCCCGAGCGTTTCGTGCTTACTCTTAAGGATAAGAGCAATGAATGCTACAAACTTGTAGGAAACAACATCATAGAGGTTGACGAATTGCCTGTTACAAGCGATGAAACTTTCGTTGAGTTCTACATCAAAGACATTGTTGATGTTGAAGGACTTACAATCGAAAACGGAAGAGTAATCAGTTTCGAGAACATGGAGGATATCATATATACCCTCGACTACAACATGAAGAGCGGTAATATTACTATCGATATGGATGCATTGAACGATGCCGACAAATATATCGAAGATAATTTCATATTCAACATCTCTTTCAAAGCTGCACTTGCATTCTGCGATGTAGAGGGTGAGACAAATGACATAAACGTAGCATTTGCACCCATAAACATGGACTTCAATGGTAGCTTCGATGGATTGGACCATATCATGCGCATCAATTACATAGATTTTGATGCGGACAGCAGCCGCCTGAAATTCCGCACAGAGATGAGGAAGGAGGATGCCGAACTGCTCAAAGACCTGAGCATGAAAGATGGCTATGCCTTGAAGGTGGAATTCCCCGAAGAGCTTGTCTTCAACATAAGCCTTTCAGAATACCCCAAGGGAGCATCATACGATTCAAAGAGCCATGCATTCTATATAAACACTTTCGATGCCCTCGATGGCGGTGAGTGGAATCTTGCGCTCGACAGTTTGAACCTCAATCTTCCCGTCAACGACGACAAATGTGAAATAGCCATGAAGGCTGAGATATTTGTGGTAGCCCCCGACAATACTGCTGCCGATTCGCTGGTGCTCGCAAGCTTCAGAATGGAATCACTCTCAACCATGCTCGATAAACTTAAAGGCGAGAAGAGCGCGCTGTTTACTATGGAAGACACAGAACTTGTAGTTTATGAAGCTTCTGTAAACACCGACCGCATAAGTTCAGACCTCGACAAAGTAGTAGACTTCTCATTCGACGAAGATATTCCCGAAGAGATTGCAAGCATAAAGTCAATAGGTTTCACTGAGGCTATTGCCGTAAAATTCGAAATGGCAGTTGATGGCCTTAACGACCTTGATGCCGATGTAAACCTCGACATGAATGTACAGATTCCCTCATTCCTCCAACTTGCGGAATCAAAGAACTGCGAGGGTGTAGACCACATTGCACTGAAAGAGAATAACACACTGGAGGTAAAGACCACCTACAATCCAAAGAACGACAAAGAGAATATCATTATACAGCTACTCTGTACAGGTCTTGAATTCTCTGGCGACGAATTTGCAGAGGAAGGTCTTGTGCCCGTTGACTCGATAGGTCTCAAATTCATCAAATACTCAGGAGACATCAACGTAACCGGAGAGGCATACATCGACAGTACAGAATTCAGCTCTAAACAGTTGGATGAGATAAGCGACAACATTGTGCTTAACATTGATTTTGCTATCGATACAATCAAAGTAGAGAGTTTCCACGGTATCTACGATGGTGAAATCGACGAATCAGAAGAGCACATCGACCTCGACCTCGACGACGAACTCGACTTCCTTAAAGAGGAGGGTAACATGATTACACTCGCCGAGCCTCAGATAGAGATACTTCTCAACAACTCAGTCAGCGTACCTGTGGATGTAGACCTTACAATCACCGGCCGCGACGACAACGGTGTTGCACTTTCCGAAGTATTTACAAGACTGAAAATCAACCCCGCAGATTACGACGAAAAGACAGGCAAGATTACCGCAAAGGATACAAAATTGTTCCTCACAAGCGACACTTCACGCATCTCCAAAGCCGGCTACGACAATGTGGAGGTGAGAGACCTTGCCACCATGCTGAACAACAAGGTACCTACAACCATCGACCTTACTATCAAGCCTGTAATCAACACTGAGTCTACTCACCACATTGACATAACCAAGGCTATTGAGTTCAGCGGCGACTACGAGGTATTCATACCCTTGAAGTTCGACAATCTTGACATCTGCTACACCGACTCGGTAGAGGACCTCAACGCGGATGTGGGCGAGACACTCGAAAGAATGTCCAACGTTTCACTTGACCTCAAAATGAACATTGTGAACACACTGCCATTGAACCTTGACGTTACAGTAG
The DNA here is from genome assembly GCA_017557045.1 of Bacteroidaceae bacterium. GTDB lineage: Bacteria > Bacteroidota > Bacteroidia > Bacteroidales > Bacteroidaceae > HGM04593. The sequence continues at coordinate 3,297 of JAFYLO010000011.1, forward strand.
AGCCTTATGATGTTGCTGGCAAGCTGATAGAGGATATCACCATAGAGCCTGTTACAATCAAGGCCGGTGCGGGCGGCAGCGTCAGCGACCCCGAACTTTCTGAGCCTAAACAGCAGGTTGTGATTGTCGTTAAGAGCAAAGGCAAGTCACTCTCAATGCTCGACAAGATTCTTTTCAAGGCCAATGCCATAGACCACACAGTTGGTGGCGAAGGACTAAGATGCGATCAGGGCCTCAAGATTACAAACATTATGGTTGAGATTGAAGGCGACATTGAAACTGAATTGGAATAATCACTACATAAAGCATAAATTATGAAAAACATAAGATATATAATCGTATCCTTGCTGGTTGTGCTTGTCTCTTCGGGTGCAATGGCCCAGACATCGACTGCATCATACTTCCTCGATGGTACATTCTACAACTACAAACTCAATCCGGCTATGAAGGCCGAACGAAACTTCTTTTCACTGCTGAGCGGTAATCTCTCTTTCAGGACAAAGGGTAACGTGGGAATGTCCGATTTCCTCTACCCCTATGAGGGAAACAAGCTCACCACTTTCATGAGCGGTACTGTAGACAAGAAGGAGTTCCTGAACAAGTTGCCCTCCGACATACGCATGGGCTTCGGCTTTGATGAGACACTGCTTGCCGTAGGCTTCAGAATGTTGGGAGGATACTCTACAATCGACATTTCACTGCGTTCTTCAATGACAATGCAGCTGCCCAAAGGTATCTTTGAGTTTGCGAAGAATGGTCTCAGCAAGAACAGCTACAACCTGTCGGGCATAGGAATGAACACTATGAACTATGCTGCAATATCTATCGGCCACTCACGCGACATCATCAAGAATCTACGCGTAGGTGCCAACCTCAAATATCTCGTAGGTTTGGCATATGCCGATGTTTCTGTAGACAGAATGGATATTGAGCTCAACGACAACCATTGGATGGTCAACAGCAGCGCAAGAGCCGAAGGTGCACTCTTCTCCGAGGCATACGCCACACTCGATGAGGACAAATACATCGACGGAGTGGAACTTGCCGACAAGGTTGCTCCCTCTGCATCAGGTTTTGCCATCGACCTCGGTGCCGTGTACGACATGAGCGATTATGTTCCCGGTCTTACACTCTCGGCATCAGTTGTTGACTTGGGATTCATCAAATGGAAGTATATGATGAAGGCCCACAGCGCCGGCAATATGGTTGAGTTCAACGGCTTCAACGAGCTTGATTATGATAACTTCGACACTGTAGTTGAGGACGAAATTGACAGACTCGGCGACGAGGCTGCCGAATTGGTCGATTTTGTATATGATGGCAACAGTTCTGCAAAGACCAACCTCAATGCCACAATGTATATGGGTGCCGAATACAGCATGCCCTTCTACAAGCAACTTACAGTAGGTGCGCTCTATTCGAAGCGTTTCTCATCTGCAAGCATCAATGAGTGGTACGAGGCAAGAGGTTACATCAATGTATCTCCGGTCAAGTGGTTCGAGGCTTCTGTCAATGTAGGAACAACAACATACGGAACAGGCTTCGGCTGGATGCTCAACTTCCACCCCGCAGGCGTAAATCTGTTTTTCGGCAGCGACTTCATGATTACAGATGTCAACCCTCAATTTGTTCCCATCAACGACCTGAATGCACACTTCACATTTGGTCTCAGCGTAGCTTTGGGCAAACGCAAGTAATGCAGCAATGCTTACAATACGAAACTGTGTAAGATTGTAAGCAATTTCTAATACTATACACAAAACCGCCATTTTAGAGTGAACAGTATTGTCAATCTCTAAAATGGCGGTTATTATTATAGGATATAGACACATTTTGTGCAATGGATTACGGTTCAATCCCCATCCTCCAAACTGAAAATATCCTCGACGCTCAACCCGAAAGTAGCGGCAATCTTCAAAGCCAAGAGTGTAGAAGGAACGAACTTCCCACTCTCAATGGCATTTATTGTCTGCCTGCTCACTCCTGTAGCATCGGCCAACTGTTGTTGTGTCATACGTACCTCGGCGCGGGCAACCCTGATTCTATTCTTCATAATCTGCTCCTTTTTTTGCACGCCATATATTATAGCGGAAAACTGCCATAAAGATAAGCAAAACCGTGAACATATTATACATCATTACAGTAACAAAACTCAAGTCATAGACAAGCAGCGAGCATAGAATAAGAACCGCATAATTGATGTATAAAGCCACAAGCAGGGAATTAAGCCGCAGATGCTGAGTCATTTCATCCTCGACCTTCTCGCGCGAACAGGTAACAAGAACCGCCACTACAATTATACCTATAATGGCAATGTTATTAAGCGTATAGCTATAGGAATTTCCGGATATTAAGATGTAGCCTCCAATAACCATGCTGATGGCAAAGAGAACCCATCCTATCCTTTGGAATCTGTGAGGAAACAATAAATTTTTCATAATCGTAAATTTTAGAAATGGTTTAATAGATATAAAAGTATTGTGATCACACTGCAAATGTAAAGCATAGTTTACATATAGACAAATAAAGTTGATATTTTCTTTAATAAATATTGATAAATATCCATTTTTAACAATATTTATCCACGCATTTATCAATACATATTGTTATAATAGATAATTTTGCCACAAAATTTCCAAACGAATATGAAAAACAACACCTTGCTCCTTGCAGTAGCAATACTCATTGCCGCCTGCACCACCAACAACGAAAAGATACATTGCCACCTGGAAGGAAGGGTAGCCGACTCCACCTACACAAAAATGCTGCTCAGCCCATCGTGTAGCGACCTGCGTGCAATATCCCCTGACACAATCCCTGTGATAAATGGCAAATTCAGTTTCGACATCTACACCGACCAAGTGATGCCATACGAATTGATTGCAATGGAAGATTACAACAGCGGATCATGGTACACAAGCGAATTCTTCGCCGAAGAGGGCACGGTAAACATCACTTTCTACTCCCGTACAGAGGGAAAAGTACCGACTATGCACAGCGAGTCGCCCACCAACAGACGCTTTCTGCAACTGAATGCACAGCTCGACAGCATAATAGCTCCATTGGCACAAGAGGAAGATTCACTAATAAAGATTGGACGATGGGAGACACCCCGCATGGTGGAACTGAATACACTGTTCGAGGCGGCCAAAGATGAACAGACAAAGAAGGAACTGCGCCGACAGGCTAATGCCTTATATGAATCGGGCGAGGCTTACACACCCGAATACCACGCGCTTCAGGCCAAAAGCGACAAGGCATACGAAGAGATGGAAAAATTTACTATCGACTTTATACGCAACGACCGCACCATTGTAGGGCTTCACATGCTGCAAAGGCAGACAATGCAGCGTTCGCCGGACGAATCACTCTGCACCGCACTCTTCAATGAAATTTACAAGCCGCTGTTCAAGGACCACCCATTGGGAGAGTATATGGATATATGGGTGCAGAGCCGCGGGGTTAAGGTAGGCGGACACTACATAGACTTCACCGCACCCGACCTTGACGGCAATCGGCACACACTGAGCAAAGAGATTGACGGGAAGATAGCACTGATAGACCTATGGGCATCTTGGTGCGGCCCCTGTCGTCGCACTTCGAAAAGCATGATTCCCATTTATGAAAAATACAAAGAGCGAGGGTTTACAATCGTAGGTGTTGCCCGCGAAGAGAAACGCGAGAATATGGCATCTGCTCTTGCCAACGATGGCTACCCGTGGCTTAACCTGCTTGAATTGAATGACGAAAATAAAATATGGAGTAAATACGGAGTAAGTTACTCCGGCGGCATCACCATTTTAGTAGACCGCGACGGCACCATACTTGCCATACGGCCAACAGCCGAAGAGGTTGAAAAGATATTAAGGGAGAGACTTTAAGGAATATAGTTCAACGACACCCCTCCCGCGCCAACCTCAAGTTCGGCAACGGCACCCACAGGCATAGGGTAACAGCGCGACGAATGCCCGACAGGAAAGCCGAAGCAGAGAGGATAGTCATACTCCTCTACCACATGCCGTATAACATCGTACACCGTACCGCCAAAAGCAGAATCGTCGCGGCATCCGGCAAAGGCACCCACTACAAGTGCATCGAGCGAAGCAAGCACACCCGATAGTTTCAACGTATAAAGCATACGCTCGATTTTGTAGAGAGGTTCGTTTATATCTTCGATAAAAAGTATGCCGCCCTGCTTGAAAATATCGTAAGGCGTACCCACCAGAGCGGTAAGAACAGAGAGATTGCCACCTACCACCCTACCGCGGGCAGTACCTGAACGGTTAAGGCTATGCGGTGCTACAGAATATTGCAAAGGGCGGCCGAAAAGCACATTGCGCAGCAAGGAGGCACTCTCGCCACAGCCATCCTCGGCAAGACATCTGCACTGCGGAGAGTGCATGGAGACTACCCCCTGCGACAATGCTGCCGCAAGCAATGCCGAGCAGTCGCTCATGCCCATTATCCATTTGGGATTCTCGCCGATGGCCTTGTCTATCAGCGGCAAAATATGCACACATCCATAGCCGCCATAGCTGCAAAGTAGAGCCTTGATGCTGCCATCGTAAAGAGCACCGCAAAAATCGGACGCACGTTCGTCGACATTCCCTGCATAGTAGCCGTCGCGGGAGAGAGCATGGGGCATCACCACCGCCTGCAGCCCCCACGATTCAAGTGTTCTTGCTGCCCCGTAGACAATGGAAGCATCCCTCACAGCGCCCGCAGGCGACACAATGGCCACCCTGTCGCCTATGCTGAGCGGGGCGGGTTTAATCATTGCAAGATGATGATTCTTCAACGGTGCTCACCACCTTATATAGTTTATCGTTGGGGCGCACCTTTACAGGCACCTTGAACGAGACGTATGAGCCTTTGGGAACAACATCTACCGCGCCGAGGTCCACACGAGCCTCTTCGAGAGTAAGATAGATGGCACCGGTCGTGGGGCCGGTAATCAGCAGCTTGTCGCCGACGCGCATATCTCCCGCTTCGATGAGAAATTCGCCCACTCCGAGCTTTGAGAAATATTTTATTCCCTTACCAATGTAAACCTTGCGCTCGGTTGCCTGAGAGCCATATTTGTCGCTCCACTCGCCCAACTTCTGGCCAAGATAGTATCCGTCCCAGAATCCGCGATTGAAAACTGTAGAGAGTCTTCTGTCCCAATCATCTTTCTTCTCATCGGTGAAAGTACCCTCAAGACAAGCTTTGAGTGCCTCTTTGTAACAACTTACTACTGTGCTGACATACTCGGCACTGCGGGCGCGTCCCTCAATCTTGAACACACGGACACCGGCCTTTATCATTCTATCCATGAAGCGAATGGTCTTCAGGTCCTTGGGCGACATAATGTATTTGTTGTCAACCTCAAGTTCAATGTCGCTCTCGCGATCCTTTACAATATATCCTCTGCGGCACACCTGCATACACTGACCGCGGTTGGCACTGCGTCCAAGCTGATGAAGCGACAAGTAGCATTTGCCCGACACTGCCATGCAGAGAGCGCCGTGGCAGAACATCTCTATGCGTATAAGGTCGCCACCGGGGCCACAAATATTATCTTCAACAATCACGCGATGAATCTCCTCCACCTGCTCCATGTTGAGCTCGCGTGCAAGCACCACAACATCGGCGAAACGTGCATAGAAACGGAGAGCCTCGCTGTTGCTGATATTCAGCTGCGTGGATAGATGCACCTCCATGCCTATGCTGTTGCAATATTGCAAGACCGCAATGTCGGCAGCAATTACAGCCGAAATACCCGACTCTTTTGCCGCATCGACTATCTTGCGCATAAGCACGATATCCTCCTCGTATATGATAGTATTAACCGTCAGATAGCTCTTTACACCATGCTCGTCGCAGATGCGTGCAATCTCACGCAGGTCGCTGATGGTGAATGCGCTTGCCGAATGGGCACGCATATTGAGGTTCTCTATTCCGAAATATATTGAATCGGCACCCGCCTGTAGAGCTGCTGTAAGGCTCTCGCGCGAACCTACAGGCGCCATTATCTCAAAACCTTTAAAATCGTCCATTATTTTGTATTTGTTTGTTCTACACTATTATCGCCATCAGAAGTAACCTCAATGACTTCTGCATCACTGTTTTTGGCTACCGCCCTCTTGCGCAAGTAAATATATAAGGTGTTTATAATATCCGAAAAAGCCGCAACTATTGTACCCACACCAATGATGAAGAACGGCAACGAGGCTACCCCGAAAGGATTGAAAAGCACCACTGCACCCGCAAGCATCAGCATAAGAGGGACAATATACATCATCGCAGAGAGGTTCACAGCCCTTCGTGCCGACAGCAGGGAAAACAGCTGTCCCGCACCTGCCACAATCATAACCACGCCAAGCAGAGTCATCAAGATAGCCACGAAGAATGCGGGATTAAGCATCATCCATAATCCGAGCGCAAGGCTGCCGCCTGCAATTATCACCGTAACGGCGGGAAAGACTGCTCCGCCGGCTTTCTGTCTGAAAAATGGCAGGAACGATGCAATAAGGGCAAAGAGCGAGGGAAGGACAAACAATGCTCCCACGCACATGACAATGAAAGGCATAGCCTCCTCCCTGAACATCAAAATCAATACTCCGATGGCAGCCATCGACAAGCTGCGAATTAGCAGGTGCATCATAACTTTAGGGTAGTTCTATAAATTATTAATCTATATTTCTTTGCCGGGTGCATTCTATTTCGGTCGCTTTTTGTTTTATTTCGGCATCTTCTTCATTTTTACTCTGTTGCAACACAAAGGTTGCGCCATCGTAAAAATAAACAATATACTCGAAATAAACTCA
>JAFYLO010000100.1 GCA_017557045.1 Bacteroidaceae bacterium
GTTACCAAACGCTGGTTCACAAAGCTGAAAGAGAAATATGGCGAGCGTTACCCGCGACTCACCGAGATTCGCAACCTCGATACCATTGTGGCGGCTAAGGTGGTAGAGGCCAATCAGAAACTATATATCAACCGCGCCGAAGGATTCATCGGTACTTCGCTGAAGAAAGACGAGTTTGTAAATAATTGCTCGGACATTGACGATGTTATTCTCTTCTATAAAGATGGAAAATATAAGATTGTAAAGGTGTGCGAGAAACTTTTTGTAGGCAAGAATATCATACATATTGACGTCTTTAAGAAGAACGATAAGCGTACAATATACAATGTTGTCTATCGCGATGGAGCAAAAGGTATCTACTATATCAAGCGATTTGCAGCGACAGGTATGACGCGTGACAAGGAGTACGACCTTACACAGGGCTCGCCGGGCTCTAAGGTGGTCTATTTCTCATCCAACCCCAATGGCGAGGCCGAGGTTATCAAGGTTATGCTGCGTCCCAACCCACGCCTGCGCAATACTGTCATTGAGCGCGATTTCAGCGATATTGCAATCAAGGGCCGTCAGTCGATGGGTAATATCCTTACAAAGAACGAGGTGCATCGTGTCACTCTGAAGCGTCACGGTAGCTCTACACTCGGTGGACGACAGGTGTGGTTCGACCGCGATATTCTTAGAATAAATTTCGATAGTCACGGCGAGTATCTTGGAGAGTTCCACAATGATGATAAGATTCTTGTTCTCCTCGATAATGGAGACTTCTATTTAAGTCCCATCGACCTGAACAATCACTATGAGGATAACATTTTAAGGATAGAGAAGTACGACCCATCGAAGGTGTGGACAGCTATCTTGTACGATGCTTCACAACAGAACTACCCTTATCTTAAGAGGTTCACCCTGGATGCAAACGCACGCAAGCAGAACTGTCTGGGAGATAATAAGGAGAATCGTCTTGTTTGGCTATCCGAGACGCCTTATCCGCGCATACAGGTTATGTTTGGCGGTGATGACTCGTTCCGCGAACCATTGGTGATAGAGACCGACGAGTTTATAGCTGTGAAGAGTTACAAGGCACGTGGCAAGCGTCTGACGACATATACCATTGACGAGATAATAGAGCTTGAACCGACACGTGTGCCGGTAGAGCCCGAACCGCAGCTAATGGATGATGCCGATGAGGGAAATACTTCGGAAATTGATACAACCCAGCAAGCGACACTCTTCGATGAAGATGAACAATAGCCTTTTGCGCGCACTACTGCTTACCCTGCTGATGCTATCGTCGGCAGCACTTCGCGCACAGGAAGAGACTAAATTTGTAGATGTCAACCCCTACCGTATGAGCGTGCGCAGCACGCTCTACGGTTTCTCCGTGCTCAATAATCGTGATACCTATCTCTCGGGCTATAACTATACAGGTGCTGCCATCTATTTTAATCACGAGACAATGCGCAAGGCGCATACCGGAAACTATGATTGGAAATTCCAGACGGTGACCGATGCCCTCTTTGGCTTGACTTCATTGCATAACACCTCGCAGCTGACGCTGCTTGCAAACCGCAGCTGGAGCGGTTATCACACATTTGGGGTGGGGGAGCGTCTGCAAATATTGGCAGGTGTGCAGATACAGCTTGCAGGAGGTGTGCTCTACATCCCCTCTAACGGGAATAACCTTGTGTCGGTGAAGCTGCGTGCAGCGTTGGCAGCCTCGACAATGGCTGTGTACCGATTCTCTATAGCCAAGAGGGATTGTATAGCCCGTTGGCAGATTGATGTGCCGTTGGCAGGGGTGATGTTCTCTCCGCAGTTCGGACAGTCGTATTACGAGATTTTCGGCCTTGGCGACACCGATGGCATTATAAAATTCTCGAATCCTGTAAATTCCCCCTCGTGGCGACATACCCTCTCGCTTGATATTCCCGTAGGACGTAACACACTGCGTGTCGCTTATATTGCCGACCTCTACCAATCGCGCGTGAACAGTATACGTACACATCTCTACAACCATTCATTTGCTTTGGGGTTCAGTCGTACAATATATAAGGTAAAGAATAACGACCCAATAAAGGCTTGTTCGCCCTACTGAAGAATATGAAAAAGATATTATCACAGATAACGGCATTGTTATTGCTTTTTACACTATCGGGGTGTGTCGAGGAGGATAAATTCGATAACTCCCTGACGGGTAATTTCGATGCACTTTGGAATATTATCGACCAGCGTTACTGCTTTTTCGATTATAGCAGCAGCGAGTTTGGTCTCGATTGGGATGCTGTATATCATAAGTATCGTCCAAAAGCCGAGCTGGTGACAACCAACAGTGCAATGTTCGACATTATGGGCGAGATGTTGCGCGAACTGCGCGACGGACACGTGAACCTTACATCGGAGTATGGTACCACATTCTATTGGGACTGGAAACTGCATTATCCGATAAATTTCAGCGACTCAATACAACGAAATTATCTAAGGGACGATTTTCGTGTGAACAATGGTCTTATGTATACCTCGGTGCAGGATTCAATAGGTTACGTATATGTGGGGAACTTCTCCTCTATGTTTGGCGATAGTAACCTCAGTGCAATGATGCTCGCTCTATCGCATTGCAAAGGACTTATTGTTGATATTCGCAATAATGGCGGCGGTATGCTCACCTCGGCCGAGCAGTTGGCCTCTCATTTTACCAATGAGAAGGTGCATTGTGGTTACATACAGCATAAGACAGGAACAGGGCACAGCGACCTTTCGACACCACGCCCCATTCATCTTGAGCAGGGCGACGGTGCAATATGGTTACGTCCCACAGTGGTGCTTACCAATAGGGGGGTGTTCAGTTCGGCGAACTATTTTGTGATGCTTATGCGCGAACTTAGCCACGTGCTTATTATGGGCGACAAGACGGGTGGCGGTAGTGGAATGCCGCTCAACAGCACCCTGCCTAACGGATGGGGAGTGCGTTTCTCGGCCTGTCCCATCTTGGATAAGGAACAGCGGATAACAGAGTTTGGCATAGAGCCCGACACTCTTGTACACATAACGAGTGACGATTGGAATAGGGGGCGAGATACTA
>JAFYLO010000101.1 GCA_017557045.1 Bacteroidaceae bacterium
GCTGCCATCCTGGATCATGGTGGCGATGCTGTAGGAACCACCAAGACAGATAAAGGCATTGCCAGTATCAAATAAGCAGGTAGCCACCACGCCGATGGGCCAAGAAAGCTTTGGGTGAAGGGCAGTGCACATGCACACCTCGTTGCGTCCGGCGTAGAAGTTGAGCAGACCGTCGAAGCCTATCGATTTTACCGAGCAGATTACCGAGCCTGTGGGGGTAAAGGGTTGCAGGCCGCCGCAGGTGCCTATGCGCACTATCTGCAACTGACGGAAATCGTCCTTCTCCTCGCGGGTGGTGAAGTCGATGTTGGCAAGGGCGTCGAGTTCGTTGAGCACTATGTCGATGTTGTCGCATCCTATGCCGGTGCCTACCACTGTTATGCGTTTACCTTTGTATGTGCCGGTGATGGTGCGGAACTCGCGTGCGCTGATGTCGCACTCCTGTGTGTCGAAGAAGGCTGCTACTTTGGGTACGCGATTGGGGTCGCCTACGAGTATCACTTTGTCGGCAAGCTGTTCGGGCTTCACACCCAGATGATATACTGCGCCATTGGGTTCTATCAATAACTCCGAAGGGGGGAAATAGCGTTTCATGGTATCTCTTTTTGTATGGGACTGTTTCGAAGAATATTTTGCAAGAAGGTGCTGTGTCGGAATAAAAATTCGGCACAGCACCTTGTGGTGTACATGATTACTCAATAGAGGTATTAATCCTTTGCTATATTGTCTCTCATGGCTGTGTCAGCCTGTATGTTCTTCATACGGTAGTAGTCCATGATGCCGAGATTGCCTGTGCGGAACGCCTCTGCCATTGCCTTGGGCACCTCTGCCTCGGCCTGGATTACGTTTGCACGTGCCTCCTGTGCTTTTGCCTTCATCTCCTGCTCGAGAGCTACAGCCATTGCGCGACGCTCCTCGGCCTTTGCCTGTGCGATGTTCTTGTCGGCATTTGCCTGGTCTATCTGCAATGCGGCACCGATGTTCTTACCTATGTCGATGTCGGCGATGTCGATGGAGAGAATCTCGAATGCTGTACCGGCGTCAAGACCTTTCTTGAGCACAAGTTTTGAGATTGAATCGGGGTTTTCGAGTACTGCCTTGTGGCTCTCGGCAGAACCGATTGACGACACGATACCTTCGCCTACGCGGGCAAGCACAGTGTCCTCGCCTGCACCACCGACGAGGCGCTTGATGTTGGCGCGTACTGTTACGCGGGCAATGGCGATGAGCTGGATACCGTCCTTTGCCACTGCTGTAACGTGGGGGGTGTCGATGACTTTGGGGTTAACTGACATCTGCACTGCCTCGAACACATCGCGGCCGGCAAGGTCGATGGCTGTTGCCATCTGGAAACTGAGTTCAATGTTGGCCTTTGATGCCGATACAAGGGCATGAACCACCTTTGCCACGTGTCCGCCTGCAAGGTAGTGTGCTTCGAGGGCGTCGCGGCTGATGTCGCTGAGACCTGCCTTGTGTGCCTCAATCATTGCCTGCACAATGCCGTGGGGAGGCACGTTACGGATTCTCATGAGGAACAACTGCAGAAGCGAGATTTGCACTCCTGATACCTTTGCCGACAGCCATAGGACGAACGGCACGTAGTGGAAGAAGATTGACAGCACGACAATGACCGCCACTGCCAAAAGAATGATTGTATACATAATTTTATTTATTGATTGATTGTTATGCTTTTGCTACATATATCACACCGGCTGTGATGCGTTTGACGACAATCTCCTCCTTTTCGTCGATGAAGCCGTCGCTCGATGTTACCTCCACGATGCTGTCGCCGAACTGTGCTTCGCCTATGAGCGCGAGACGGGTGGTTGCGTGGCCGCGGTCGCCTACCTTTATGTCGACGGGAGATTCATCGGCTACGGTGGAGTCGATGTTTTTCTTCAACGCCACGTTGTCGAGCGATTTTCCGTATATTGCCCACAGGATGAGGGCTACGGAGATTGTTATCACTATCAGGATGGTTATCCAACCGGCAATGTCGCCGATTGTCATGAAGGCGTATACTACCGATGCGAGCATGGCTCCCACGCCGAGTATGCCGGTGAGTCCCAGTCCGGGGATAAGGGCTATTTCGGCAACCAGAAGTACCGAGCCCAAGACTACAAGCAGTCCTATTACAAATAGTTCCATAGTATCGGGTTATTTTGATATAAACTGTTTTTCTGTTCTTCTTATCTTCACTATAAGCTCTTCGAGTGCGGCCTCTTCGGCAATGACGCGGGTTTCAAGCTCCATCACTGCGGTGCTCATCTTTTGCTTTGCTGCTTTGTCGGCACGGGCATATGCATCGCGCTGCTGTTCGAGCTTTTGCGCCTCTTTTACCAGCTTTGTGCTGCGTTGCTTCCAACTATCGTAGAGTTTGCGGGCTTCGGGGCTCTTGAACTGATTGACACTTGTATATTCAGTGAGGTCGTCTATAATGAAGAGGAAATCGCTCTGCTTTTGGTTTTCGGGCTGTTCGTAAAGGAACATCAGCAGTTTTTGCCTTGCCTTGCGCACCTGCTCCTCGTCCTCCTGTGTGTCGGCGATGGAGCCTAACTGTGAAAGTGATATTATCTTCGATGAGTCGCCCTGCTCGTAGTTATATGTTACTTTGGTGGCGTTGGGGATGAAGATGTATACGCATACTTTGCCCTGTTCCATGCGGCGGTCGGTGGCGAACCATCCGAGACCGGCAATGTCGTTGACCACGAGCATGTAGTCGTTGGCTTCGGAGTTGAACGGCATTCCTACGTTTTCGGGTTTCAAGTAGGTGCCGTCTTCGCTGTCGTAGCGGGTTACGAAGATGTCGTAGCCGCCTATGGAGCCTTCGCCGTCGCTGGCAAAATAGAATGTGCTGCCGTCGACCGACATGAACGGGTAGTTATCGTTGCCGCCTGTCTCTATGCCGGACAACTGCTTGCCTTCGGTCCATTTGCCGTTTACATTGGTACTGTGGTATAGGCGCAGATGGTTGCCCTCTTCTGTTGCTGTCATGCGGGGATAGTAGAGGTCGGTGCCGCGCTCAGTTATCGAAACGGTGCCTTGTGCTTCGGCATCGTTGAAGAACTGTGCCGCGGTGGAGAGTGTACCTACATCGCGGCCTGTGCGGTATGCTGTGAGGAATTTCTCTTTGTCGACTACAATGCTGTCTACCACGCAGATGCGCTCGGTCATCTTCATCATTCTTTGCAGACGCTTCACAGCTTCGCAGCGCTCTTCGTAGAGTGCTGCCTCCTCTTCGTCTTTACAGCCGTCGATGAAGTTCTCGTAGCTTTCTATCGCTTCGTCGTAGCGGAAATTCTGCTTGTAGTAGTCGCCCAAATAGCGGTGGGCGTTGTTTACCTTGCGAGTTACGGCATATTGGAGCATCTTTTCGATGTTCTCGGTGGTGTCGTTTGTCTCGTAGCAGCAGACTGCGTACCAATAGTTGTAACTTCCGTCGCGAGGGGCTTTTTTCAGCAGTGTCTTGAATATGGGCTTTGCCTCGGCATATTTGCCTTCGAGGAACATCTTGCGCGCCTTTTCGCGGGAAGATTGTGCCATCATGGGCAATGGCAGCATGAGCAATATGAGTAGTATCTGAAATATTCTGTGCATAATTTTCATCATTTATCGCAGGATTCGCTATTCTATATTTTGCGAATATAGCGATAAAGAATGAAAATATTACATTTTGAATATCTTTTTTTAGGCATTTTTTTCAAATAGTGCCGCCGAGTGCTATCTTTTTTGTAGTTTTGCAGAGAAATTTCCACACCATGCCCAAATTATCGACCGAACAACTGCTGCGAAGAAAGATTCAGCGCCGCTTCAACAAGGCGGTGGTGGATTACAGTATGCTTGCCGACGGCGACAAGATTCTGGTTGCGGTGTCGGGTGGCAAGGATTCTCTTGCCCTGCTTGAACTGTTGGCTGCACAGAGCCGCATCTTCAAGCCGCGCATAAGCATTGTGGCTGCACACATAAGGTTGCGCAACATAGAGTATCTGTCGGATGCGGCTGTGCTCGATGAATTTTGCCGCAGCAGAGGGGTGGATTTTCATTTGATAGAGAGCGAATTCGATGCTTCGACCGACAAGCGCAAGTCGCCCTGCTTTCTCTGTTCGTGGAACCGCCGCAAGGCGCTTTTCACTCTGGCGCAGGAGCTTGGGTGCAACAAATTGGCATTGGGGCACAACATGGATGATTTTCTCGAAACACTGCTCATGAACATTACCTTTCAGGGAGCATTTTCGGCGATGGCTCCGGTGATGGGGATGAAGAAGTTCCCGCTTACGGTCATACGCCCTCTGTGCCTTGTGAATGAGGAGGATATAGAGTCTCTTTCGCAATTGGCAGAGTATCCCAGGCAGGTAAAAAGGTGTCCGTATGAGCGCGAGAGCAACCGCGAAGAGATGAGGCAACTGCTGAAGCATCTTGAAACGCTCAACCCCGAGGCACGCTACAACCTTTGGGGAAGCATGAGCAACATTCAGCATGAGCTTCTGCCGCCGCACGTAGAAAAGAAACAATAGAAAACATAAAGGGTGGTTCCATAAAACACACCCGGCAAAGAATTATAGATTACTAATTTATTGAACTACCCTAAAAACAATGAACAAAGCTATTCTGACCGTATTACTGCTTATAATATCGAACACTTTCATGACCTTTGCATGGTACGGCAACCTGAAACTACAGCAGATGAAAGTGATAAGTTCCTCTACCCCACTCATATTCATCATACTGATAAGCTGGGCGATTGCCATGCTTGAATATTCGTTCCTCATCCCCGCCAACCGCATAGGTTCGGACATCAATGGCGGTCCCTACTCACTTGTGCAGCTGAAGGTTATACAGGAGGCTATTTCCTGCATTGTATTCGGAGTGATTGTTACCCTCTGCTTCAAAGGCGAAGCACTTGCATGGAACCACATTGTGGCATTCATATTCCTTATACTTGCCGTATATTTTGTATTTATAAAATAACAGCAATAGCAACAATAAGAAAAAGAGACTATCTGAGTTTTCGAATTTCAGACAGTCTCTTTTTGTTTTCTCAAAAATCGGGGGCACACTCCACCTCCACTCTCTCGCCGGTTACGGGATGAACGAATGAGAGCCACTCGGCATGTAGCATCAGGCGTCTGTCGGGTGTTCCGTAGAGTTCGTCGCCCACAATGGGAGCATCGAGACCGCCGGAATATGCTGCGTGCACACGCAGTTGATGGGTGCGTCCCGTAATGGGGTAAAATGCCACTCTTGCACATGGGCGACCTGAACATTCCACTGTTTGCAACACTTTGTATTTTGTAAGTGCCTGCTTGCCACAAGAGAAGTCAACCCTCTGACGTGGACGGTTCTCATAGTCGGCAGCCAGTGGCAGTGCAATCTCACCTTCTGTCGGCGCCGGCACTCCGTCGAGGAGCGCTACA
>JAFYLO010000102.1 GCA_017557045.1 Bacteroidaceae bacterium
GGGCAGGAACTTTTTTAGTAAGCTATATTGTTGATATTTAGAAATTTAGTAAATATTGATTTGAAATAAATGTATCCAAAGATTAGCTCTTCAAGAGGGAGAATATCATACATTCTTTATATTCAGAAATTTACATTCCTCCTCTTGAAGAGGAGGTGGATTCAAAAACGCAGTTTTTGAAGACGGAGGAGTTCAAAACATAAGCAGAATAAAAATTTACCGGACACTAATAAAAAACATTATACGCTGTTCAGAAATAGAAATCTGAACAGCGTATAATGTTTTATTTTAAGCCCTTAGCGTGTAAATTCTCTTACTTCGCAGTTGTCGAGCTTGTGCAGGGTGGTGTGGTCCACATTCTCCAATACCGATTGCATGATGCGGGCAAAGTATCCGTGGCTTACAACAAGTACCGATTTCCCGTCGTAGTTCTCTGTGAGGAAGTCGAGGAATTTGTTTGCTCGCTCTATCATTGATTCGGTGCTCTCCACGCTGTCGTCGAGGATGGCTCCCTTAATCTGCTTGCCTGAGAAATTTCCCATGTCGCGCTCGCGCAGCATTGTGGTGAACTGCATTTGTGATACTCTTTCGCCGAGTGCAATTTCTACTGTGTCCTTGCAACGCTGCAGGTCGCTGCAGAACATTGCGTCGAAGCTCATGTCGGCGAGTGTGCGTCCGAGCATTGCTGCCTGTTCTTTTCCTTTGTCGGAGAGGTGGCCGGGTGCGTGGCCCTGAAAAAGGCCGAGGCTGTTTTCTATTGTCTCTCCGTGTCTTGTCAGATAGATTTTTACCATGATATAATATTGTATTATTGTATTATTGTTTTTGCGTGGCGGCCTTGCCATGTGTCAAGTTCTTTCATGCGACGCTTTATCTTGTCGGCAAGTTCGTGGTTCTTTATTCCCCAATCGGGGGCAAGAAGCAGTTCTTTGGGGGATTGCGACGAGAAGCGTTCGACGATTATGTCGGGGCGCAGGTTCTCAAGGTATCCGATAGCTGTTTCTATGTATTCGTCCAGTTCGAAGAGGTGGAACTCTTCGGGGTGTGCAAGGTACTCTTCGGCCATGCGTGTGCCGCGTATTATTTGCAGCTGGTGCAGTTTCAGGGTGGTTATGGGCAGACTCGACATCAGTCGGGCTTGTGCGGTGAGGGTGTCACGTTTTTCGCCGGGGAGTCCTAATATTATATGTGCTCCCACCGGCAGGCCTGCTGCGGCAGTGCGGTGGATGGCATCGGCCGAGGTTGCAAAGTCGTGCCCTCTGTTTATGCGTTTGAGTGTGTCGTCATCTGTGCTTTCTACGCCGTATTCTACCATTATATAGGTCTGTTTCGACAGTTCTTGCAGATAGTGCAGAAGTTGGTCGGGCATGCAGTCGGGGCGGGTGCCGATGACTATTCCTATGCAGCCTTCGACGCTGAGTGCCTCTTCGTATTTTGCGCGTAGGGTTTCGAGTGAGGCATATGTATTGGTGTAGGCCTGAAAGTAGGCAAGGTAGCGCATCGTGGGGTATTTGTGCGAAAAGAATGAGATTCCTTCGTGCATCTGTTCCTTTACACTACGGCTGCGGTGGCAATAGGCGGGGTTGAAGGTGCGGTTGTTGCAGTAGGTGCATCCGCCGGTGCCTTTGCTTCCATCGCGGTTGGGGCAGGTGAAGCCTCCGTCGATGGATATTTTCTGCACCTTGCAGTTGAAAATGCTGCGGGTGTAGCTGCCGTAGTCGTTGTAGTAGAATCTCTCTCTTGTACTCATTTTTTATGCCGTTTGCCTCTGATTTTTGTGCCTT
Source organism: Bacteroidaceae bacterium (assembly GCA_017557045.1). Taxonomy (GTDB): domain Bacteria; phylum Bacteroidota; class Bacteroidia; order Bacteroidales; family Bacteroidaceae; genus HGM04593. The sequence goes on from JAFYLO010000102.1 coordinate 1,785, forward strand.
TGTTGGATTTTTTTTAATTTTTGGCGTAATATTTGTAAAAAAAGTTTGTAATAACAAATCTATTTTATACATTTGCACTGTACGTGAATTGTATGAATGGTTTGCGTATGTATATAATCAGTTATGATAGTATAGTTTTTTCTTAGTTGTTTAGTGAAGGTGCTGCGTTGTGAAACGCGGCACCTTTGTTTTTGTTGGGATTATTTATTGAGGGAGGTTCTATGAATTAGGTCGCGACGATTTTGAGTTTTATTTTTAGTAGATTTTTGATGTTTTTAAGGGCGCGATGCGGGCATCGCAACCGAGGAAATATCAAAAAGATGCAAAAATAAAGCCAAAAGCGGCCGAAACTGAACCCACCCTACTAAAAATATTAAATTACTAATTTATAGAACCTCCCTTAAATATATGCTTGCCGTAGTTGGCACCTTTGAGACGGTAGTACATGGTGTCGCACTGTATGCGTTCCACGAAATTGTTGTAGTCGCGCTTTTCGGCGGGTGTCCATCCTGCTTCGGCTACGGCTGCCAGTCGGGGGAACATCAGGTATTCCACTGTGGAGGCATCTTCAACCCATTCTGTCCAGAAGTTGGCCTGCACACCGAGATATTGTTTTTGCAGCTCTTTATCCACCTTGTTCATGGGGATGTATTTATATACGGCTTCCACTGTTTCGGTGCCGTGGCCCTGTGAGCGTGGTTCGGTGGGCAGGGGAGACTGACGTCTGTTTATATAATAAGGAATCTGCGGGGTGAGGATTGTTGTCATTCCTCGTTTGGCAGCATCGACCGCAGCGCGGTCGGCACCTATCCATGCCATGATGGTTATGTCTGTGCCTAAGGGGGCTGTGTTGCCGTGGAGCACTTCGTTCCAGAAAATGAGCTTGCGCTGTTTTCCGGCGGGCTTTGCTGCAATGTGCTCCTTCAACTGTCTGTAGAAATCAATTTGCAGGTCGCGGTAGTTCTTTGAACCTATTTCGGCGAGCAGTTCGCGGCAGTCGGCGTTACGCTCCCATTTTGCAGTGGGACATTCGTCGCCGCCAAGATGTATGTAGCCGAAAGGGAATAGCTCCGTAAGCTCGTCTATTACATCCTTTGCGAAACGTACGGCATTGGGGTCGGCTACGTTGATTACATCTGCCGACACTCCTTGCCACAGCCACACTTCGTGCCAGTTGTTTATGTCGCAGGCGAGTATGCCGGGGTAGGATGCTACGGCTGCCTGTGAATGGCCGGGGATGTCTACTTCGGGGACTATCTCTATGAAGCGGCGGCGGGCATATTCGACTACCTCCTTAATATCTTCGTGGGTGTAGTATCCGCCGTAACGGATGCCGTCGGGCTTTGTGTCGCCCCATCCGAGTACCTTGCTGTTGCGCCATGCGCCTACTTCGGTCAGTCGGGGGTATTTTTTTATCTCTATGCGCCAGCCCTGATCTTCGGTGAGGTGCCAATGGAAGCGGTTCAACTTGTAGGCGGCCATAATGTCGATAATCTTCTTTACAGCCTCCTTGCCGTAGAAGTGTCTGCCTTCGTCGAGCATGAATCCTCTCCAACTGAAGCGGGGGGCATCTTTTATGGCAATTGCGGGCAGCGACCACTCTCCGATGCTTTTGTCGGGGACTCCGGCAAGCACGTTGCGGGGCATCAGCTGTTTTATGGTCTGTAGGGCATAAAAGAGTCCTGCGGGTGAGGATACCTCTACCGCTATCTTTTTTGGTGAGATGTTCAGGGAGTATCCCTCTGCAGGTAACTCTTTGTCGAGTGAAACGACCATTTGTGCCGATGCGCTCTTTGTAGCCTTTACTTTTACTCCGGTTGCCTTTTCGAATGTTTCGGCAAAGTCGTTTACTACTGTTTGCAGGCTGTCAGCTGCATAGCCGGCTGTCTTTATGGTAAGTTTTTTGCCGAAGATGAAGTTGCCCTCTGCTGTCTCTATGCTTGCGGGGAGAGGTACTAATGATACCTCCTGCGCCGAAACAGATACCGAGCATAAAAGCAGAAGTGATAATAGAATATGCCTTATTTTCATACTTTTATTCCAATCCTGTTACATTCTTTTCGATGTCCTCGTCCGAGATTGTGAAGTTGTTGAGGTCGCCGGCAAGGTATTTGTCGTATGCCGCCATGTCCATAAGACCGTGGCCTGTGAGGTTGAAGAGGATTACCTTCTCTTCGCCTGTCTCCTTGCAGCGCTCTGCCTCGGCAATGGCAACGGCAATTGCGTGGCACGATTCGGGGGCGGGGACGATGCCTTCGGCTTTTGCAAATTCTATTCCTGCCTTGAATGTGTCAATCTGCGCAACATCGGCTGCCTCCATGAGACCATCCTTCAACAGCTGCGACACGATTACGCCTGCACCATGATAGCGCAGACCTCCTGCGTGGATGTTGGCGGGTTTGAAGTTGTGTCCCAGTGAGAACATGGGCATCAGAGGGGTGTAGCCTGTCTCGTCGCCGAAGTCGTAGCAGAATTTTCCGCGAGTGAGCTTGGGGCATGACTGTGGCTCGGCTGCAATGAAGCGTGTCTTTTTGCCGTCGAAAATATTGTGGCGCATGAAGGGGAATGAGATTCCTGAGAAGTTGGAGCCTCCACCGAAGCAACCGATTACTATGTCGGGATATTCGCCTGCCATCTCCATCTGTTTCTCTGCTTCAAGACCGATGATTGTCTGATGCAGACTCACGTGGCTCATTACCGAGCCGAGGGTGTATTTGCAGTTGGGGGTGGTGAGGGCAAGCTCCACAGCTTCGGAAATGGCTGTTCCCAATGAACCCTGATGGTTGGGGAACTGTGTGAGAATGTCCTTTCCGGCGCGGGTAGACATTGAGGGCGAGGGGGTAACCTGCGAACCGAATACCTGCATCACACTGCGGCGGTAGGGCTTCTGTTCGTAGCTCACTTTCACCTGATAGACTGCACTTTCGAGTCCGAATACCTTTGATGCGTATGCAAGGGCTGTTCCCCACTGGCCGGCGCCGGTCTCTGTTGTAACATTGGTAACGCCCTCCATCTTGCAATAGTATGCCTGAGGAATTGCCGAATTGAGCTTGTGTGAACCTACGGGGCTTACGCTCTCGTTCTTGAAGTAGATGTGTGCGGGGGTGCCGATAGCCTTTTCGAGTCCGTATGCACGCACAAGGGGAGTAGAACGATAATATTTGTACATCTCAAGTACAGGTTCGGGGATGTCAATCCAGCTGTCTGTCATGTTCAGTTCCTGACGGCTTGCCTCCACTGAGAGAAGACGCGAAAGGGACTCTACTGTAACCGGCTCGCGTGTAACGGGGTCGAGCATGGTGCCGGGCTTTGTAGGCATATCTGCCTGGATATTGTACCACTGCGTGGGCAGTTCATTTTCCTGTAAAAAATAACGTTTCTGTTTCAAAGACATTGTATATGATTTTTATGTAGTTTCCAATAGTGATTGCGTCAATTGCCGCAACTTTGCAAAGTTACATAAAATATATCAAGAAGATAACCCTCTATAGTATAAATTTCTGTGGAATGGCTCATTTAGATGCTTTATGCAGCCAAAGAGTGAATGTATATTTGCTAATCTCTGTTAAAAATGGCATATTGTGTTCTATTTTTTCTTACCTTTGTATCATCTTAACAGAAAAATAAACCTACCATTTGTTTTGTGTATGAAAAAGTATATGATGTTTCTCATTGCACTGTTTGCAATGACAACCCTTTCGATAGAAACTGCAAGCGCTCAGAAAAAGAAGAAGCAGGAAGATGTTATTGTTATGGCTCAGTTCAAGGGCGGACAGGAAGCGCTCATTGACTACCTTCTGCAGAATACCCGTTATCCCCGTGAGGCTATGGAGCTTGAGCAGACAGGTGAGGTTATAGTTGAATTTATGGTTGAGCGTAACGGCATGATAACAAATGCACGTGTAATCAAGTCTGTTGCTCCGTCGTTGGATATTGAGGCTTTGCGCGTGGTTACCAATATGCCTAACTGGGAGCCCGGAACAAAAAATGGCTTGAAGATGAGGTCGCAGTTGACAATTCCCATCAACTTCAAGATGATACGCGAACATGGAAAGTATGTCGATCCCGAGAATATGGATGACGGTATACAGAAAAAGTCGAAGCGTAAAAGAAAACTGAAACGCAAAGGTATGCTCTAACATATCATGCAATATACAGATAAAGGATGGCGATTGTGCCATCCTTTATCTGTATAAGAGGGTTATTCTCGTCCGGAATAATAAAACCTCGCTATATGCTTGCTTCGCTGACAATTCTTGTCCTATTGTGTCCTCTTTTATCAGCGGAGATTCTTGTCGGGAGAGGGTGATTGTAACATATCCACACCAATATGGCTGTTGCCATCACACGGTCGTCGTGGTTGCCTTCGACGGCGCCCATCTCTTTGCCGTTCTCTTTCAGTTCGTAGAGGTCGAGCTCGTAGGTGGTCTCTATGCAGCGTTCCACATAAAGCCCGTCGCGTAGGGCTTTTATGAGAAAGTTTATCACCATCGGCTTTGTGGAACTGTTTGTGTGGAATCCCCATCGGCGCGGGCGCCCCTGCCGTATCTCCTGGAGCGAGGTGCGGCTGTAGAGATTGCTGTATCGGCCGGCAATTTCGTTGAGGATATATTCGAAATTGTCTCCCTCGGTGCCTTCTGTTTCGAGTGTGTTTGCTTCGATTACCAGAAGGGCATTATCATACGCTTTTGCAATTTCCACTGCTTTCCATGCGAGCTTGTCGTGCTCTATGTGGCCGTGCCAGCAGGCTGCAATTTCGGGTACTCCGCCTTCGAGCATTGGCAGGCGGTCGGCGACGAGTATGCAGGAGTAGTCGGCTTTGTCTGATACTCCGCCTACATCAACTGTTACTATGTATCTGTCGCGGTAGTGCTGTTCGCCATCGGGCATAAGCCACACCTTAAGCACATTCTCGTCCTGCTTTTCGCCAGGTTGCAGCGGTTCGAATCGGCTGCCTGCGTGCTCTGCATCACTCGGTAGAATGTCGCCTGTCCATGCGGGAGGGACGCATTGCTCTCTTGTGTTCTTCACATAAGATATTTTGAACACTCTGTGTCCGGTGCTTTGGAATGCTTCGTTGGCTGTCGATGGAAATTCCGAAAAGAGGCGCCACTCTTCGGGCATTTCGCGCCGTTTGTCGCGGTACCATGATATTGCTTCGAGGGTGGCGCCGAGGGTAAACAGCTGTTGCTCGTATTCGTCCATGCTCTCTACAAAGGCGGGGTAGTCGCTTGGGACTATGGGCTTGCTGTAGAGGTCGATACTGTACCACGGTATAAAGACGGGGGTGAAATTGTTGCGCCCTGCGACAGCCTCTATCCATGTGCGGTGGAAGAAGTTGCCGACGCCTTTGGCTGTAGACTCCATAACCTTTACCGTGTAAGGACCGCCGGCTATGGAGCCGAAGATGGATTGCACGAGGTCTTCGGGTTTACGGCCTGCGGTTGCTTTCCATAGACCTACTTCGGTGAGGTGGGCCATGCTTATGTCTTCGCTTCGCAGGGAGTCGGGCTTCTGTGAGGAGCCGAGCGAATATCTGCTGTTGCCGTAGCTTATTACCCTTGTCTTTTGTGTACCCTGATAGGGGCTTGTGGTTATCTTCTTGCCGCCTGTTGCCCACAGGGGGTAGTTGTTTATGACTTTTGCCAGTATGCCGGCTACGATGGAGGACTGTTTTTCAATGTCGCCGCAGATTACGGAGTTCCAATTTTGCTTGTGGACGAGCTGTATCCACAGCATATATAATTGGGTGAGTGTGGAGCCGCCCCATTGACGGGCTTTGCATAGGATTATGTCTATCGGTCGGCCGGCATTGCGCAGCTTTTCCATCTCTTTCAGGTAGATTCTCTGTGGGCGGTTGAGGGTGAATGGAATGTCGCGCCCTTTACCCTTGTCGGAGATTATTGCCATTGTCTTAGCCCAATATTCGAAGTCGTATTTTATGCGTTCGCGGCAGAATTCGAGCCATAGTGTGATGATGCTTCTGTGGCTTGCCGTGTGTATGCCGCGTGTGGCAAGATAGCCTTTTGCGCCTTTTTCTATGAGGCGGGCAATGTTCTCCTTCTGCAACATGGCTGTGGGAAGGTTCATGCGGGTGAGCGGAAAGTCTTCAATCTCCACCCAGTGGCGTTCGATGGATGTGGAACCTTCGCCGTCGACCGGATTGTAAACGGCTGAAATTTCTTTCAGCCGTTTGGTGTTTTCTTCTATAATCTCTTCTTTTTTCATATTCCTGCAAGTCCTGTGGAGCGTCTTCTTATTTTTCGGTTGCTCAGTCGGTCGAAGAGTCCTTGTACCTTGTCGTACAGTTCGTTGCGCATGGCTATGTAGGTGTCGCTCCACGAACGGCGGCGTATCATAAGCCATTGTGTCATAAGTTCGTTTACAAGGAATTCTTCTATTGATTGTTTTAGTATGGGAATGAGTTTTTTGTGCGATTCGTTGTCGGCACCCGTGAAACTGATGTAGATGTTGTCGCGCCCGGTGTCGTATGTGATTTCACCCAGCCTTGTTGTCTGCGGGATAATGAGTTCGCATACGGCTTTGCGGATGAAGGTGTCCATAAGCTCTTCGTCGTCGGGGGTTGCTTCGCCGGTGTCGGCGTTGAGGTCAACGCGTTTGTCGGCTTCGGAGTGGTAGTGGGTAAGCAGTTCCACGCGGTGGAGCAGCTCCTCTTTGTTTATGTATATTTCGTGTTTCATACGTTATATTGCTATTTTTGTGTCGTGATCTTTTCTCTTTCTTCGAGGACGGATGCGCACAGCCATTGCTTGACGTATCTGCAATGTGGTCTTTTCGACCTCTGTTGCAACGATGATGCTTTCATCGGGCTTTATCTGTTGCAGCCATTGATGGAGAGTGCGCTGCACTGTGTAGCGTGTGATCAGTTCTTCCATCTGCTTGTTGGCCTCTGCCGGGAAGTTGTAGGGCGCACGGTAGTGTAGTCTTACTATGGTGTAGCCCTCGTTCGCTTCGTCCTCTTCGCTTGTTTGCCGGCACTCTGACATATAGCGGTTTATCAGTTGTGTGATTTCGCTTATTGCGGTGTGTATGTGGTTCTCCAACTGCCGTCTGTCATCGGCTGAGGTGTGTATTGTCGCTGCTGTTCTTGTCGGGGTGCCCGATTCGCGACGGGCATTGCCGATGTAGTAACTGTGCTGGTGTATCTGTTGCTGTATGTCGTGGAGCGACAGGGTTATTGTCATTGTTTTTCTTTCCATTTTCAGCATATTTTTAGTTCATAGTTTCTTTCGCGCAGGGCTTTGTATAGCAGGCAACGGAAGGTTTCTGTGTCAAGATAAAAAGATGGTGCCGGTTCTTCGATTATTTTTTCGAGGGCGGTGTAGTTTATTACCCGATTGTGTACATCTTTTTCCCGCATATTCTTGTAGCGTCTGAAGAGTTCCTTGTACATCTCTATCTTGTTCTTGTTTACAAGTGGTAACCGTTTCTTGCGTACCATGAGCGAGACAAATCGTCGGGCATTTTCAAATGATACAAAGAAGCGGGGTGCGTTTTTGCCTGCTGCTTTTTCAATGATTTTTTCAAGGGTTGCAAACGGATCCGTTTTGCGGCTGTTTTTCAGTGTTTCGAAGAATGTTTCTACAATGGCTTTTTTGCGTAAATCGCCGATGATGCTGTTTCCTGTTTTTGTTTCCATACTCGTTTTTGAGTACAAAAATATAATCAAAAATTCCGAATAGGGTGTAGAATTAACATAATTTTATTTCTGTTTTTCTGTAGTGCCGGCAGGGCTTTATAATGTTCGCGCACGAGGGATTATGTTTATTTTTTTTTAAATGATTATGCGATATTATACCTAAAAAGTAC
>JAFYLO010000103.1 GCA_017557045.1 Bacteroidaceae bacterium
ATATTGTTTGTTTTTACGATGGCGCAACCTTTGTGTTGCAACTGAGTAAAAATGAAGAAGATGCCGAAATAAAACAAAAAGCGACCGAAATAGAGCACACCCAGCAAAGAAATATAGATTAATAATTTATAGAACCACCCTCAAACAGCTTCTTACATATAAATATCACAACAAATATTCTGAAAATCCATTAAAAAGCCATAACTTTGGGAAAATTTAACAGACACCCTATGAAAAGGCTTTTTAATGGACTTATTTTATTGGTGCTGCTCATGCTACCCATCTCATGCGACACTGCGCAACAGGCAGAAGAGGTAAACCTCAGTGCATTCATCAAAGAGGGCACCATCGACGGCGACCACACACTTGCCTTCCGCAACGCATTGGAATATTGCAAGAAAACAGGAGCAAAAAAGCTCATAGTCCCTGCCGGCGACTACTCACTTTTTCCCGACTACGCATTCGAAAAATATCAATATGTAAGCAACAACACCGCCGCACTCAAGCGCATACTGCTTGATGTTGCAGGAATGAAGAACTTCGAAATATCGGGCGAAGGCGCCAACCTGCTTTTCCACGGATATATGGTTCCGTTCAATATTGACAGCTGCGAGAATGTTACAATCACCGGCTTCAACATAGATTATGCACGTGCATTCCACTCCGAGGGCCGCATCACCGACTGTGGCAAAGGATGGGCCGACCTATCGTTCGACAAGGAATACATACACAAAATAATAAACAACTGCCTCCATTTCTTCGATGAACGCGGAGAGGTCTACCCCGTATCACACCTGCTCGAATGGAACATGGAACGCCGCGAGCCCGAACACGACGGTGCAGACTATTGGCTTTCGCAAAACACCATCCCCGCCGAACAGCAACCTGACGGCGACATACGAATCTTCCACAATCGTCTGAACGTAACCAAAGGCAACATACTGATGCTCGGTCCCGGCGGACACCGCCACCGCTACTCGCCTTGCGTCGTAATCAACCACAGCAAAGGGGTGCTTGTACGCAACATGAACATCTACCACTGCGGAGGAATGGGTATCGTTGCACAGTTCAGTTCCGACATCGAGGTAAACAGAGTAAACATAAAGCCACGCGAAGGCGGACGCATGGTAAGCATCACTGCCGATGCCACACACTTCTCGCATTGCAGCGGACAGATACGCCTGATAGACTGCGAGATATTCAATCAGATAGATGACGCTACAAACATACACGGGATGTACGGCATGGTCATGCAGAAACGCGGCGACGACAAAATTCTTGTAAAATTCCCCCACGACCAGCAGTACGGTCTTGATATACTGCAACCGGGCAAGCAGTGCGAGATACTTCACCAATACAGTCTTATCACCCACTCCCACCTTACAGTGAAAGAGTGCCGCCGCCTGAACAAAGAGTGGTACGAAGTAACATTCACCGAGCCATTCAGCGACTCACTGCAAACCACAGACCTCATAACCACCCTCGACTACCCCGAAGTGCTCATCAAAGGATGCCGCATGGGCAACAATCGCGCACGCGGTCTCCTCTTAGGTTCACGCGCTAAGACAATTGTCGAGGATTGCTACTTCCACATACCCGGAGCAGCAATACTTTTCGAAGGCGACGGATACTATTGGTTCGAACAGGCAGGTGTGCGTGACGTAATAATACGCAACAACACTTTCGACAATTGCAACTACGGTTATTTCCAATGGGGAAAAGCCTGCATAGCAACAGGCAACGGTCCCCGCGAGAACAAGCTCGAAAGCCGTTACAACCGCAACATAGTAATAGAGAACAACCTGTTCAGATCCTTCGATCCACGTATTCTTAATTTCGTAAGCACAGACAGTTGTCTGTTCGTCAACAACAAGATAGAACGCACCAACGACTACGAATACACCCGCGAAGAACAGCGTCCTTTCGTTTTTGACGGTTGCAGCAATATGGATATACGCACAAAAAAAAATAATACTATACCATGAAAAAAAGAACACTATCATTGCTACTATTGCTGACAAGCCTTTTCGCACTGTCGGCACAGAGCGCAAACAACGACTACAAAGTCACCAGCCCCGACGGCAAACTGACAATGACCATCAGCGTGGGCGACAATGTAACCTACACAGTAACAGACGGAGAACAGACACTTATTGCCCCCTCGGCAATAGCACTTGTACTCGAAGATGGCACCACACTCGGCGAAAAGCCCCGTGTGTCAAGTTCTCGCAAAGACAGCAAGAGTGAGACAATCACAGCTCCCTTCTACCGCCAAAGCAAATTCGAGAGCAGTTACAACAGCCTCACACTTAAGATGAGAGGTAACTGGGGAATCGAAGCACGCGCCTTCAACGACGGAGTAGCCTACCGTCTCTTCACCACTCTGAAGAAGAACATCAACATCAAGAACGAGGTTGTGGAATTCAATTTCGACAAGGACTACAACCTCACAATCCCCTTCAACGATCTCTTCAGCGACAAGTACATAGGCAGTTTCGAGAAGCAGTACGACTATGAGCCCGTCTCCAATTTCAAGACACATGGCGGCCGCCTCAGTTACACACCCATCATGGTACATTATGACAATGGTGCGAAAGTGGTACTCCTTGAATCGGACGTAGAGAACTATCCCGGAATGTTCATCAACTGCAATAACGACAAGCTGGGCCTTGTAGGAGAATTCCCTCCCTACCCTCTGAAACATAAGGATACCTCAAACGGTGTACTCCGCGTATCGGAGCGTGCACCCTACGTGGCATCGGTCAAGGGCAACCGCACCTATCCGTGGCGCATCATTGCCTATGGCGCCGACGAAAAACAGATACCCGTAAACAACATGGTGTATGCCCTTGCATCGCCCTGCCGCATCGAGGACACATCATGGATAAAGCCCGGCCACTCGACATGGGACTGGTGGAACCATTGCTCAATCTACAACGTAGACTTCAAGGTAGGTTTCAACAACGACACATACAAATACTACATTGACTTTGCAGCAAAATACAACTTCGACTATGTACTCATCGATGACGGATGGTACTCCTACCACAACCGCAATGTGATGGATGCAAACCCCGCACTCGACATCCCCATGCTGTGCGAGTATGCCAAAAGCAAGAACATCAAGCTGTTGCTGTGGATGGTGGGCGACGCATTCGACAAACAGGCCGAGGAGGTGTGCGCACACTACTCTAAAGTAGGTGTTGCAGGCTTCAAGCTCGACTTCTTCGAGCGTCAGGACCAGAACCTCATAGAGCGCACATACAGCATGGCCGCAACAGCCGCAAAGTACAACATGCTGCTCAACCTGCACGGAGTATATGTCCCCAAAGGCCTCAACCGCACCTATCCCAACGTAATCAACTTTGAGGCAGTCTTCGGTCTTGAGCAGTTGAAGTGGAGCGACAGAAAAGTGGCAGACATGGCACACAACGACCTGATGATACCCTTCATGCGCCAGACAGCAGGCCCCCACGACTACACCCCCGGAGCCATGCTCAACCGCACACGCGAAATGTTCCGCTCAATCGACCACCGTCCCATGAGTCAAGGAACACGCGCCCATCAGGTAGCCACATATATAATGTTCGACATGCCCATTGCCATGCTGTGCGACTCGCCCACCAACTACACACGCGAGAGCGAGACTACATACTTCATAAACAGCATACCCACGATATTCGACAGCACATTCGTGCACATGAGCGAATTTGGCAAATACCTTGTTACCGGCCGCAGAAAGGGCGACAAATACTATCTCGGCGGCTTCAACGACTGGACACCCCGCAACATTTCTGTAGACCTCACATTCCTGCCCGAAGGCACATACACAGCTAAAATATATAAGGATGGAATGAATGTCGACCGCGTGGCAGAGGACTACAAACTGATGGAACAGACCGTTACATCGGCCGACAAGCTCAATATCCATATGGGCTCAGGCGGCGGCTTTGCAATAATATTCACAAAAAAATAATCATACATTATGGTACGCAAACTATTTTCATTGGCGCTGGCTTGCATGATGGCAGCAGTTGCAAGCGCCGAAATCAAACTGCCTGCAATTTTAGGCAACGACATGGTGCTTCAGCGCAACAGCGAAGTCAACCTTTGGGGTACAGCAACCCCCGACAAGAATGTTACCGTACGCACATCGTGGAACGGTAAGAAGTACAAGACAAAGAGCGACGCCGATGGCAAATGGGCACTGAAAGTGGCTACAGGCGAGGCCGGCGGCCCCTATGAGATTGAATTCTCCGACGGCGACAAGATGTCGCTCACAGGCATACTTTTAGGTGAAGTGTGGGTGTGCGGCGGACAGTCCAACATGGAGATGCCCATCAAAGGCTTCGTGGCACAGCCCGTACAAGGTGCAGCCGAAGCTATCCGCGACAGCTACGCCCACCCCGACATACGCATCTTCAACGTAGAGCGCAATAAGACAACCACTCTCCAGGAGGACTGCAAGGGTGTGTGGCAGAAGCCCACTCCCCAGAATGTGGCAAACTGCAGTGCAACAGCATACTTCTTCGGCCGTATGCTCACCGACCTTTTGGGTATGCCAGTAGGTATAGTAACCTCATATTGGGGCGGCACAAAGGCCGAGGTGTGGATGACACGCGAGGCCATCAACGCCACCGAGGGCATCGACCGCGAATTTGCGCTTAAGCCCGACGGCAACGGCTGGGGCCCGCAGGAGATGTACAACGGAATGATACACCCCATCACCCGCTTCACAGCCAAAGGATTCATCTGGTATCAGGGTTGTTCGAACCGCGACAGAGCCTTCGACTATGGCAAGTTGCTCGTTTCGCTCATTAAGGACTGGCGCAAGGCATGGGGCAACGACGAAATGCCCTTCCTCATTGCACAGCTTGTTCAGTATCGCTACGATGGCGAGCAGTATCTTTCACTGCCGGTCGTTATCGAGGGACAATACTATGCAGCACAGACATTGAAGAACGTATATGTGGCACCTACCACCGACCTTTCATTCGGTTCAATCATACACCCTCCCTTCAAGCGCGAAGTAGGCGAGCGTCTTGCAGGAATAGCACTTGACAAGAGCTACGGCATGCCCGGCTTCGCTTCGGAGTCGCCCCGTTTCAAAAGCATGGAAATTCAGGGCAATAAAGTGGTGCTCCACTTTACAGGAATGGCCGATAGTGACAAATTCGATGCTGTTGGTGACAACTTCTCGTGGGTGGACAAGAATATGAAAATAATCCGCCTCAAGGGATTTGAAATTGCAGGTGCTGACGGAAAATTCTACCCGGCAAATGCGCGCAACTCATGGCCTGTATCGGACCGCATCACCGTTGAGAGCGACTCGGTGAAAAACCCCGTTGCCGTACGTTACGCATTCCGCAACTGCATCGATGCCAACGTAATAACAGGCATGGGCACTCCGCTTGCACCCTTCCGCACAGACAACTGGGAGATTCCCCACAACCAACTTTTCAAAAGATAATGTTTAACAATACAAAATAGAAAAAACATGGTACGTAAGATTTTTTCATTTATGGTAGTGATGCTTCTCGCGCTTACAGCAGCATACGCGGGCGGCGGTAAAAAGGATTTTGCCATCATCTACATTGGCAACAGTATCACATACGGTGCAATACACGAGCAGCGCGATGTAACAGCTCCTCCCGTATACACCTCGCAGATTCTTGCGAAGAAGTACAAGGCCAATGTCATCTGGCGCAACTGCGGCTGGAGCGGTGCAACCACATACGACTTCCTTCCCTCGCACAAACGCTACTTCCCCCGCGTGGAGAAAGCTATCAAGGAGATTCAGGCAGAGACCGATGCACCCATCGTATTCTCAATAATGCTCGGCACCAACGACAGCGCAAGCAAGGGCCCCACAGGATGCCCCGTATCAAATGAGAACTACAAGAACAACCTCATCACCATCATGGAGGCACTCAAGAAACTCGCTCCCGGTGCAAAATTCGTATTCCAGCGCCCCATCTGGTACAGCCCCAACACCTACAATGGTGCTGAGTATCTCCAAAAGGGTTTGAACCGTCTCAACGGCTACACTCCCGTTCTTGAGTCGATAGCAGCAGAGCGTGAGGACGCAATGATGGGCGACAAGGATGCATACGCATACTTCGAGAAGAACTATGAGAAGTACTGCTACCACGAACCCGGCTACGCAGGAACATTCTTCCTCCACCCCAACCCCAAAGGCGCAAAGAAACTCGCCAAGTATTGGGCCGAGGGCATTATCGACGCACTTGACTAAATCAAGGACTATTATTACTGCCTGCGAAACACGCTTTTTCTATTTCCCATATATACGGCTCTTTCCGCTTGGCTAGCTCAATTTGCTTCCTACCATCGCCAGTCCGTCAAAAGAGTCAAAATATGAGAGTGAAAAAGTTTTGCAGGCAGTAATATTTTCAAATAAATCTTATAAGGGTTTGCCGTGTATATTAATGTGGCATTATATTAGCCTCATTTTAAGAAGCTGTTTGAATTAGGGTGGGATGTGAAACGTTTTTGGGTCTATGAAATACGTGATAATCTCCCATGGTGTATTGAACAAATAAAAGCATGGATGAATAAAGTTTGATAAAATTATTTGCCGATACATTAGAGAGTAAGAATGCGTTTACCAACTAAAAAAATATACAATGACCATACAAGAAATACAAAACCGCAAAGAAGATCAGACATTTGTATGTATCGTGAATTGGAAGTGAATGGTGCTGCACCTCTTTCATTCCATACCGATGATTTCATTTTGAAGGTTTCTGTCCCAAAGGTAACAGAAAAGGTAACAGAAAACAAAGATAGGGTAACAGAAAACAAAGATAGGGTAACAGAAAACAAAGATAGAGTAACAGAAAAGTTACAGAAAATTGTAGAGAAGTCCCAAGAATTAGGCGAAGAATTAACAGATAACCGCATAAAGATTCTGCGTGCTATCATTGAAAATCCATATATTACCAAATCCGAGTTAATAAAAATAGTTGGAATTAGTTATACTTCTATTAGTCGCAATATTGAAGCTATGCGAAATAAGTATCTTCGTCGTGTAGGTGCTGATAAGGGAGGATTTTGGGAAATTATAGAATAGTAGTAATTAGAAGAAGCTATTTATGCAAAACGGCGCAAGTGCAATCTGATTTTTGCACTTGCGCCGTAAATGTCATATTCAGGCAAATCAATCCAGGAATTTAACCTTCCCCCAATCGCGGGGCTTCGCAGCGGGAGTCTCATCGGGATACCCGAAACCTACACATAGCGCAAGCTTATACCCCTCACTGAAACCCAATTTATCAAGCACAGGAGCGCAGGCGGGATTGTCGTTGATGAAACGGACAGGACTACCCAGGCAAACTGAACCTATGCCCAACGATGCAGCCGACAGCATCATATTCTCTGCCATCAAACCACAATCATAAGCCGAAAAGTCGTATGAAAGGTCTCGCGCGATAAATACCATCACCGGAGCATCCCTGAAACAGGCAGTTACTCTTTTTGCATCCTCGGCAGGATAAGCAGCAGCCATAATGCTTTTTATCTCCTCCATTGTCGCAGGATTATCGACCACTCTCACCTCCCACGACTGCTTGTTCTGCCCATTGGGAGCATTTATGCCACATTCGAGAATCTTCTTCATCGTCTCGCGGTCGACTGTACCGGGCTTATACTTGCGTATGCTGCGACGCGCCATAATATTCTCTATCACATGATTCCTGTCGCACGAAGAGCCGTTGCACGACTGCTGTTCGCCACCACTGCAGGAGAGCAAAGAAGCCACAACAGTCCCCATCAATAATGTCTTTACGAATTTCATAGTATCTCTCATTTATATTTACAGAGCCTCGGCAAACTGCTTTGCAAATTCCTCAATCTGCTCATCGCGTACAGAAAGAGCAGATTGCTTCATCTCAATAGAGCAAGGGAGAACCTCCCATGCATTCTTTTCGGCATACTCGTTCATGCGCTTGAGCGCAGCAGATGCCCATGTGAACGAGCCGACAAAGCCAAAGAGACGCCCTTTGACTGTACGTTCAGCCACCTTGTTGAGCAATTCGCGCACAGGGGGGAAAAGTTCGTTGTTGTAAGTGGGTGATGCAACCACAAGACCGCGGTAAAGGAATATATCACGCAAAACCTCGGACATATCAGCCGAAGAGAGGTCATAAATCTTAATTTTCTCCACACCGTTACTGCGCAGTTTGCAGGCTATCTCATCGCAGAGAGCGGCTGTATTTCCATACATGGATCCATATGCCAACACCACACCCTTTCCTGCCGCATAGCGGCTGAGTTCATCGTAAAGAGCTATTACTTTGGGAATGGAGTTCATCCACACCGGGCCATGCGTAGCGGCAATAACATCAATCTGCAGTGCCGAGAGTTTCTGTATGGCCTTCTGCACCGGAGCGCCATACTTTCCGACGATACAAGCGTAATAACGCACCATTTCATCGTAATAATCCTCGAAACGCAACTGTTCGTCGGTAACACCGCCGTCGAGCGCACCGAAGCAACCAAAAGCATCGCCTGAGAACAACACCTTAGCCTCAGAAGCATACGTAACCATAGTCTCAGGCCAATGCACCATAGGAGCGAGGTAGAATGTCAGCGTCTCCTTACCCAACGACAAAGTGCCGCCGTCGGCAACCTCCACAAGATTGTCCGAAATACCATAATAGCCGGCAATCATCTGCAAGGTCTTTGCATTACCCACAATCTTCATCTCAGGGTAACGGTTGCGAAGCATGGCAATCGAGCCCGAATGGTCGGGCTCCATGTGGTTGACAATGAGGTAATCCACCGGACGTCCACCGGTAGCCTCTGCTATATTGCCGAAGAATGTCCCTGCCGAAGAAGCCTCCACTGTATCAATTACTGCAACTTTCTCGTCCACAATCACATAGCTGTTATATGAAACACCGCGACGCAAACTCCACAATCTTTCGAAAAGATGTGTGGTGCGGTCGTTCACACCTACATAAAAAATCGAATTCTTTATATTTTTCATACTCATAATTATTTACACAATAATATTCCAAAACATCCGCTACACAATCATGCAGACGGATTATTTCTATTCATAATCTCCATTACACGTTTATCCCTCTCACCTGCAAAAAAATGTTCCAATACTTCGGCAAACACATCATCAGGCGACAGGGAATCAAAGATAGTCATGCAAGTATGCAACTTACGGGTATCGACAGAGCCGAAAATATCACAAGCACGACAACCTTTATGCTTCAACAAAGCCGCTATAATAGTGCGCAGACGCGAGCCGAGCAGTTCGTGTTCCAAATAGGCCACAGCCTCGGCTTTATCGACAAGACCGTAGTAATAAGCTGTTTCACTACGTGCAAAATCGCGAAACTGCGGGAAAATATACCACATCCAGCAACTGGACTTATACCCTCCGACAATCTCCTTGAGTGCAACATCGTAACCATCGTACCGTCGCGATTGCGCCTTGACAAATCTGTTGATATCCGTATCTGACAGCATAAAATTCACGATTCTAACATGCAAACAGCATATTTCAGTGCAAATATAGCAACAAACGAGCGAGATAAACAAAGCTTGCTTTGTTATTTCACTGCGAGTGAAGTCTATATTCGAGATTTATCTCAAAAAAATAGTTTCTTAAACAGCAAAATAAGTAAGCATAATACTATAAATATTCCGGCAAAAAAAAGTATCTTTGCAAAAAATTACGGACGCGCGCGAGCAAAGCACGCATCTGCAATCACAAAAAACAGTGTACGACATGATTGACGATGGATAGAAACATCAAATTATGTCGCTCTATTTTAGAAGCTGTTTGAATTTTATTGGAAAATATTTCTATATTTGCGATGTTATTTCGGCTTATTTGAGTCTATTTTGGCATCTTTTCATTGTTATTTTTTGGAAATAGCCCGCTATTCCCTGCAAAACAACAATGAAAATCTACTCAAAATACCTCTCAAATAATTCCGAAATAAAATTCAAACAACTTCTTAGTATATAAACCCACAATACAATACAGCAATGTCAACAAAAAAGATTGAAAGCGCACTTGTTTCCGTATTCCACAAGGACGGACTCGACGAGATTATAAAATCACTCCACGCAAACGGAGTAAAGTTAATATCTACCGGCGGTACACAGAGTTTCATTGAATCGCTCGGCATTCCCTGCGAAGCAGTTGAAGACCTCACCGGTTACCCCTCAATCCTCGGCGGTCGTGTGAAGACACTCCACCCCAAAGTATTCGGCGGCATCCTCGCACGCCGCGACAACGAACAGGACAACCAGCAGGCTGCACAGTATGAGATCCCCATGGTTGACCTCGTGATTGTAGACCTCTACCCCTTCGAAAAGACAGTTGCATCGGGCGCACCCGAAGCAGACATCATCGAGAAGATTGACATAGGCGGCATTTCGCTCATCCGCGCAGCAGCAAAGAACTTCAAGGATGTAGTTATTGTAGCCAGCCAGGCACAGTACAAACCCCTTGCCGACATTCTCAACAGCAACGGCGCACAGACAACACTCGAAGAGCGTCGTTTCTTCGCACGCGAGGCATTCGGTGTTTCATCACACTACGATTCAGCAATCTTCAACTACTTCGACAAAGAGGAGGAGAGCGCATTCCGCTACACACAGGACAGCCCCATGTCACTCCGTTACGGTGAGAACCCCCATCAGAAGGGTGCTTTTTACGGCAACTTCAAGGAGATTTTCGACCAGATTCACGGCAAGGAGATTTCTTACAACAACCTGCTCGACATCAACGCAGCAGTAGACCTCATCGCAGAATTCGGCGACGAGACAACATTTGCCATCCTCAAGCACAACAATGCTTGCGGACTTGCATCACGCCCCACACTCATCGAAGCATGGAAAGATGCCCTCGCAGGAGACCCTGTATCGGCATTCGGCGGTGTACTCATCACCAACAAGCCCGTTGACAAGGAGACAGCAGAGGAGATAAACAAGATATTCTTCGAAGTTATCATTGCACCCGACTACGATGTTGAGGCAATCGAGATACTGACACAGAAGAAGAACCGCATCATCCTCGTACAGAAAGCCCTCATTCAGCCCGAAAAGACCTTCCGCAATGTACTCAACGGCATACTTGTTCAGGAGAGAGATGCAAAGATCGAGACTCCTGCCGACCTCACACAGGTAACAAAGGTTGCACCCACAGAAAGCGAAATCGAGGATATGCTCTTCGCCAACAAGATTGTAAAGCAGAGCAAGAGCAACGCCATCGTACTTGCAAAGAACAAGCAGTTGATTGCAAGCGGTGTAGGACAGACCTCACGCGTTGACGCCCTGAAGCACGCGATAGAGAAGGCCGGTTCATTCGGTTTCTCACTCGAAGGCGCAGTAATGGCCAGCGACGCATTCTTCCCCTTCCCCGACTGCGTGGAGATTGCACACAACGCAGGCGTAACAGCAGTTATCCATCCGGGTGGTTCAATCAAGGACAACCTCTCTGTTGAATACTGCGACGCAAACGAAATGGCAATGGTAACAACCGGTTTCCGCCACTTCAAGCATTAATAATCAAAAAACAACAGACGAACAATGGGTCTTTTTTCATTCACAGAAGAAATAGCAATAGACCTCGGTACTGCCAACACCATCATCATGTACAAAGGCAAAATCGTTGTGGACGAGCCATCGGTTGTAGCGATGGACAACTCCAAGAAGATGATTGCCGTTGGTGAAAAGGCCAAGCAGATGCACGAGAAGACCAACCCCAATATACACACCATACGCCCTCTGCGCGACGGAGTAATCGCGGACTTCAACGCCTGCGAACAGATGATGCGCGGAATGATAGGCAAAGTGAATTTGGGCAACAAAATATATACGCCTAATCTCAGAATGGTCATAGGCGTACCTTACGGCTCTACAGAAGTTGAGCTTCGCGCCGTACGCGACTCTGCCGAGCATGCAGGCGGACGCGATGTATACCTCATCTACGAACCTATGGCATCGGCACTGGGTATCGGACTCGATGTAACAGCACCCGAAGGAAACATGGTGGTAGACATAGGTGGCGGTTCTACAGAGATTGCCGTAATTTCACTCGGCGGAATCGTGTCGAACGGTTCACTCCGCACCGCAGGCGATGATTTCACAGCCGACATCCAGGAGTATATGAGCCGCCAGCACAATGTGCGCGTCAGTGAGCGTATGGCCGAGCGTATCAAGATTCACGTCGGTTCGGCACTCACCGAACTTGGAGACGAAGCACCGCAGGAGTATATAGTACGAGGTCCCAACAGAATAACAGCAATGCCTATAGAGGTACCCGTATGCTATCAGGAGATTGCACACTGTATTGACAAATCAATCATAAAGATTGAGAATGCCATAATAAGCGCACTCGAAAACACTCCCCCCGAATTGTATGCCGACATTGTACAAAACGGAATACACCTTGCCGGTGGTGGCGCGTTGCTTCGCGGTCTTGCCAAACGATTCTCGGACAAGATAAACATTCCTTTCCACGTAGCAGAAGACCCCTTATGCTGCGTAGCAAAGGGAACCTCACTCGCACTAAGAGACTTGAATTATCCATTCCTCATGAGATAAGAAGCAACAGAAAGTGCGGACACTATTCAATTTTCTCGTAAAACACAACGACTGGTTCCTCCTCCTGTTATTGGAGGGAATCAGTCTTGTGCTTCTTGTGCGTTTCAACAACTACCAGGGAGCTACATTCTTCACCTCGGCAGGCAGCATAGCCGGCAACGTCTATAGTATATTCATGGATGCCAACAGGTACTTCCATTTGAAAAAAGAGAATGACGGACTTGTTGCACAGAACCTTGCACTCACCCGCGAGTTGTCCGAGCTCAAAGAACAGCTGACAGAGTACAAGAATAACGAAATGCTCGAAAACTCACCCATTGTAGAGGGTATTTCATCAGGATACAATTTCCTTACCGCTACCGTCATAAACAATTCACTCAACAAGGTGAACAACTTCATCACCCTGAACAAGGGAACCGACGACGGTATACGCGCAGAGATGGGTGTATTCAACAGCGACGGTATTGTAGGTGTTGTCTATCTTGCATCCAAGAGCAGAGCACTTGTAATACCCCTGCTCAACAGCAAGAGCAGCATAAGTTGCCGCGTAAAGGGCAGCGACAGTTTCTGCTCGCTCAGTTGGGACGGCGGCGACCCACGCTACTCCACACTCATCGACCTGCCACGATACGCACAGTTTGCCACCGGCGACACTGTGGTAACCAGCGGCTTCTCCTCGATATTCCCCGGCGGGCTGCCGGTAGGCACCGTAGAGGAGATAGAAGACTCGGCCGATGGAATGTTCTACTCTGTGAGAGTAAAACTGTTCACCGACTTTTCGCGTCTGACTACAGTGTTCCTTGTAGGCAACGATGGACAGGAGGAGCAGGAGAAACTCGAAAAACAGGTCAGTAAAAAAGGAAAATAATTTTCCATACTCACAAAAAGACAATAATGCGCAACTTCCTTAATCGTCTGAAATACTTCATCATACTCGCAGCCTTACAGACATTGCTGTTCGGACACATACACCTGTTCGGGTACGCAACAGTATATATCTATCTGCTATTTATACTGAAAATGCCACGCTTCGCCACACGAAACGAGCAGATGATGTGGGCATTTGCGTTAGGACTCACCGTAGACATCTTCGGCAACACTCCGGGCATCAATGCCGCAGCAGCGACAATGCTGGCATTCATGCGCAACTACATACTCGCTATGTTCATATCCAACGGAATAAACGAAGATCTTATCCCAAGCACAAGAGTGCTCCGATGGGGTTCATATGTAAGTTATGCAGCGATATGCACATTGCTCTTTGCCTTTATTCTATTCACGCTGGAACTATTCACATTCAGCATGCCTCTGCACCTGCTCTTGAGCGTAGGAAGCAGTACACTGCTCACGCTCCTATTCCTGATAGTATTTGAAAGTTTCAACGGACAGAGTAAATGAACGACTACACATACGAACACCGTAAATATATTCTCGGAGCTGCAATAATAATTGTTTTTCTTGTATATATCGTACGACTCTTTTCGTTGCAGATACTGAGCGACGAATACAAGAGCGCAGCCGACAGCAACGCATTCTACAAAAAGACCATATATCCGTCGCGCGGACTCATATACGACCGCAATGGCGAACTTCTCGTATACAACCAGCCTGCATACGATATAATGTTTGTGCCACGCGAAATAAAGGACAAGCTCGACACGCTGGAACTATGCTCTGCACTAAACATCACACGCGAGGATTTCGAGAAACGCATGGCAGATGTCAGAAATCCTCGCTACAACCCCGGATACTCCCCCTACACACAACAGTTGTTCATGAACCAGCTGTCGGCCGAGGAGTTTGCTATGTTCCAAGAGAAACTGTTCCGTTTCCCCGGCTTCTACATACAGAAACGCTCCATACGACAATACTCATGTGATGCAGCAGGTGTAATACTCGGCGACATCGGAGAGGTCTCACCCAAAAAACTCAAGGAGGACAACTACTATGTACGTGGCGACTACATAGGCACACAAGGTCTCGAAGCATCCTACGAAAAGGTGCTCCGCGGCAAGAAGGGAGTAGAGATGCTCCTGCGCGATGCCCACGGACGCATACAAGGTAAATACCGCAATGGTGAATTTGACACCGTACCCGAACGCGGTAAGGACTTGACATTGGGCATAGACATCGAACTTCAGCGCTTGGGCGAGCGTCTGCTGCAAAACAAAATAGGCAGCATAGTGGCAATAGAGCCCGAGACAGGCGAAATACTCTGTATGGTCTCCTCGCCATCCTACGACCCACACATACTCGTAGGCCGACAGCGCGGCGCCAACCACAAGAAACTCGCAAACGACAAGCGCAAGCCACTGCTCAACCGAGCCATAATGGGAACATACCCTCCCGGCTCAACCTTCAAGACCTCGCAGGCACTGACATTCCTCGAAGAGGGTATAATAACCGAAAACACACCATTCCCCTGCCACGGTGGATTCGTACATGCCGGACTGCGCGTAGGTTGCCATCCCCATCCGGCTCCACTGCCGCTGATACCCGCCATTGCAACCTCATGCAACGGCTACTTTTGTTGGGGACTGCTGCGCATGCTCTCATCCAACAAGTACGGCAAGGTGCAGAAGGCTATGAATGTATGGCGCGACTATATGGTATCTATGGGATTCGGCTACAAGTTAGGAGTAGATCTCCCCGGTGAGGTACGCGGAATGATTCCCAACGCGCAGTTCTACGACAAGGCCTACCGTGCATCGTGGAACGGACTTACAGTAATAAGTATAGCCATCGGACAGGGCGAGGTTACACTCACTCCCTTGCAGATTGCCAACCTGTGCGCGACTATAGCCAACAGAGGCAAATACATTCCGCCACACGTGGTCAAGAATGTGGAGAACGACACGCTCGCTTCGCAATATCTCACCCCACGCACCACAATGGCATCGAGCAAGGCATACGAGCCTGTGGTTGCAGGAATGCGTCAGGCAGTGCTTGCCGGTACATGCCGCGCTGCCAATCTTCCCGACATTGAGGTGTGCGGAAAGACCGGAACAGCTCAGAATAAGGGCAAGGACCACTCGGCATTCATAGGATTCGCACCTATGAAAGAGCCCAAGATTGCCCTTGCCGTATATGTAGAGAACGGTGGCTTTGGCGCGACATACGCTGTACCCATCGGCGCACTCCTCATGGAGCAGTATCTAAAGGGTGGCCTTTCGGAATCGAGTAAGATAAAGGCCGACGAAATGCAGAAAAGAATCATTTACTATGGAGAAACGGAGAGGTAACATATTACAGACAATAGACAAGCCTGCCATCATACTCTACCTTGCACTCGGCATTATGGGTTGGCTGGCAATATGCGGCGCGGGAAACAGCTATCTTAAAAGCGACATTCTCGAATTTTTCGCCCTCACAGAGAGAACAGGCAAGCAGGCAATGTGGATGGGAATTTCATTCATCGCCGGCACAGTGCTGATGTTCATCGACAAACGCAGCTACGAATTTTCAGCCAAATTCATATACGCGGCGCTTATAGTGTTGGGTATAATCACCATCTTCATATCAAAAGACATCAAAGGTTCAAGGTCGTGGATAACCATAGGTTCATTCGGCATCCAGCCTGCCGAATTCATGAAATTCGGTACGACACTGGCACTTGCATCATTGATGGGCCGATACGGATTCAAACTGACCGACTACAAGAATTTCCTCAAATGCCTGGGTATAATTTTTCTGCCACTGATAGTAATCATATGTCAGAATGAGACAGGAAGTGCGCTTGTCTACCTGTCGTTCTTCATTGTGCTTTACCGCGAGGGTATGACAGGCATTGTGCTTCTATCGGCTATAAGCGCCGTTGTCTACTTCGTGGTGGGAATAGGCTACGAGCCTGTGATGTTCGAGCAGTTGCCCGTATCAGTGGGACACTACGCGGTAACTGCAATCATACAGATTTTTGCAGCGGGAATGACACTCTTCTGGTGCAGAGACAGACGCGCAGCCTATACCATGCTTGCAGCAAATGTGATTTTCTCGCTCGCCGCATATTGGGTGGCTGTATATCTGTTTGCCTTTAATATACTCATTGTGCAGTATGCACTGCTTGTAATCGACATTGTCTATCTGCTTTTAAGAGCACGAATCGGCCGGGAGGGCAAACTTGCGTGGACAGCGATGTTTATCGTAGTGTCGATAATCTTTTTCCACTCGTGCGACTATGTATTCAACAATGTGATGAAAGCGCATCAGAAGGTGCGCATAGAGGTGCTTTTAGGATTAAAAGAAGACCTTGCCGGTGCCGGATACAACGTGCACCAGTCGAAGATTGCAATAGGTTCGGGTGGGCTTATGGGAAAAGGATTCCTTGACGGCACACAGACGAAACTGAAATATGTGCCCGAACAGGATACCGACTTCATATTCTGCACCATCGGCGAGGAACAGGGATTCATGGGTTCCACATTTGTGCTTGCGGTGTTTGTGGCATTCATACTTCGACTGCAGGTGCTTGCCGAGAGACAGAATGACATATTCGGAAGAGTATGCGGCTACTCGCTTGTATCCATATTCTTCTTCCACTTTTTCATCAACATAGGAATGGTATTGGGAATAACTCCCGTAATCGGCATCCCGCTACCCTTCTTCAGCTACGGCGGCTCCTCGTTCCTCGGATTCTCTATGTTGCTGTTCAGTTTCCTCAGAATTGATGCTGAGAGAGAGAAGTAATCTTTATCCCTGCATCGGTAACACCTTTTACGGTTCCGCAATCCATAAGGTGATATAGCCTTACACGCACTGTGTCTCCCGCAGGAAATTGGCGCACACCAAGCGGATGGGCAGTCTGGTATAGTATGCCGCCTGTTGTGCCACTATGCCGACCGAGTGAGTCGAAAATCTCGCAACGCAACGTATCCGCAGACAACATTCCTGCACTGTCAGCCACACACTGCACACCGAGCCACAATTCGCTGTATGGGTACGATGCTTCGCATCTCAGCTGCACATCTACCGCAAACGAACCATCCCCGCCATCGGGGGCGCAATAGGCATACTCCAACGTATCGCACACATTCCACCCTCCTTGCAGAGAGCGGAAGCTGTGCAAACGAACATCCTCGCAACCGGTTGCGAGGATGAACAGTATAATAGGTATAAGAATCTTTCTAAGATTTTCCATCTTCCCTCTTTTTGGGCTTTCTGCCATCATTATTGCGGTGCTCGCGGGAGCCACCCGAATGGCGACGTTTCTTGCCATGATTGCGGGACGAAGCCTTGTCGAAACGTTCGATATTGTTCTGTTCCAACAGGTCGGTCGACTGTTTGCTGTTCTGTGCAGCATCCTCCAAAAGGCTTTCGGGTTTTTCGCCGCGTTTGTTCATCTCTATTACCTGCTTGGCACGACGGGCTGTGATTGTTTTCAGATTGGCAGGAATGCGCTTGTCGCTTGAGTATGTAAGTTCGCCACGGAGAATGTCGGCCTTGAAGAAGTAGTATGTGCCCTCTACCGTTTCAAGCTCAATATCGCGAGAGGGGAGACGCTTCGAAGCCTCAACATACGTGTCGACCTCATAGTTGAGACAACATTTCAGTTTGGCACACTGTCCCGCAAGTTTTTGAGGATTAAGGGAAATATCCTGGAAGCGGGCAGCCAACGTAGAAACCGATACAAAATTGGTGGTAAATGTAGCACAGCAGAGTTCTCTGCCACAGGGGCCGATTCCGCCAATTCGTCCTGCCTCCTGACGGGCACCAATCTGTTTCATCTCAATCTTCACCTTAAACACATCGGCAAGCACCTTGATGAGCTGTCTGAAGTCCACGCGGTTGTCGGCAATATAATAGAATATAGCCTTGCTGCCATCGCCCTGGTACTCTACATCTCCAATTTTCATATCGAGGTTAAGATCCTTCGCTATCTGGCGCGAACGAATCATAGTATCATGCTCTTTTGCCTTAGCCTCCTCGTACTTTTCCATATCCACGGGACGTGCCTTGCGATAGACTCGTTTAAGATCCGACTCGGGAGTGAGGCGCCACTTTTTCAGTTGCAGGAGCACAAGGCGTCCTGTCAGTGTTACGCGTCCTATATCGTGTCCGGGATTGGACTCTACCGCTACAATATCGCCTTTCACAAGCGGCAGCTTGTTCGAGTTGCGATAATAACCCTTGCGGGTATTCTTGAACTGCACTTCGACAATATCCGTATCCTCTTCGTTGCCGGGGACATCGGCGAGCCAGTCGAATGTATTGAGTGGAGCATCCATACGGCTGCATCCTTTGGGGCAGATGCCCGAGCAACCGTTCTGCTCCTTATATTTCAGTTTTTCATCCATAGTTATCTGTTCTTTATCCAAACAATCATTCTCAACGCCATGTCGAAAAATATCATTTTGGCATTGACATTCTGTTCAATATGCTTTTGTGCTTCGGAAAGTTCTTCCATTATTCCGAAGATATTGTTTTCATTTACAAACGGTGAGAATCTCACCGAAAAATCGTGCTCTTCGCGCGAGAGGTAGAGCATCTCCGCCCTCTTGAAGTTCATTATGAAGTTCTCGCGTATCATGCGCTGACAATATTCAAGGAGAGCCTTCTGACGCTCCCTGCCGAGCGCCGCAACCTGCTCGCTCCACTGTTTCATGGCTTTTATGTCGCGCTTGTATGCCATACGCATAAGCGTCATAAAGAGTTCGAGATATTGCGCTTTTGTGCTGTTGACCACGAGCATACCTTCAGCCTTTTCCCAATCGCCGCCGCTCTGTACTGCTATGGTGCGCGCCGTCTGCCCGTCAAGGGCGTAGCGCTGCACAAGGGCCGCTGCAATATCCGCATCGGCTATGCGTGGTATTTCTATGCGCTGTGTGCGGCTGAGGATTGTAGGCAATATAGGCTCTGCGTTTTCCGAGACGAGAAGAAAGAGTGTCTCTGCGGGCGGTTCCTCGATTATTTTCAGCAGTTTGTTGGCACAAGCCTCGTTCATCTTTTCGGGCAGCCATATTATCATTATCTTCCATCCGCCCTCACGGGACTTCATTGTCAGCTTGTGCAGTATTTCGGAGCTTTCGCGCTCATATATTATCGGTTGCTGATTTTCGACTTCGAGCTTTGCGAGCCAGTCGGAATAACTGAAATAGGGCGATTTTTGAAAAATCTCGCGCCACTCGGTTATGTAATCATCGCTGACGGGGTTCCTGTCGCTCGGAGTGTTCTTCTTTTTCTTTACCGGAAAGACAAAATGAAGGTCGGAGTGCATCAGTTTGTCCATCTTCACACACGATGGGCAACGGCCGCAAGCATCTCCGTCCGCACGGTTGCTGCAAAGGATATAACGGGCAAGGGCGACGGCAATGGGCAGTTTGCCGTTACCGCCGGGACCTGTCAGCAACAATGCGTGTGCCAGACGATTGTCCTCTACACTGCGCAGCAGTCTCTCCTTTAGTGTCTGTTGTCCTATTATATCCTTGAAATACATGATTTATCAGTATATAGCAGAAAGTGTCTTATACACACTCTCCACAGCATTTATTGTATAGAAATGCAGACTGGGCACACCCCTCTGCATAAGTTCGCGGCACTGTTTTATACACCATTCGCAACCTACGATGGCAGCATCGCTGTCGCTCTTGCATTTGAGCAGTTCGGCGGTAAGTTCCCCGGGCAGGTCGGTATTGAAGGTCTTCGGCAGGATATTTATCTGCGAGAGACGGTGTATGGGCTTAATGCCGGGGATAATGGGAATATTTATGCCCATTTCGCGTGCCTTGCGCACAAATTCGAAATACTTTTCATTGTCGAAGAACATCTGCGTAACAGCATATTCGGCCCCACTCTCCACCTTTTTCTTCAACCAGTAGAGGTCGGTGTCGAGGTTGGGTGCCTCGATGTGCTTTTCGGGATAGCAGGCAACCCCGTAGGAGAATTTTTCGCCACGTTCGCGCATGGGAGTACCGTCAATGAAGAAGCCCTCATTGTAACGGTTCACCTGTTCCTGAAGCTGCAATGTGTGGTCGTACCCGCCGAGCGTGGGGGTAAATGTCTTTTCGTCCTTGGCCTTGTCGCCGCGCAACAGCAGAAGGTCGGTTATTCCCGACAGTTGCAGGTCGATGAGCACATATTCTGTCTCTTCGGGCGTGAATCCGTTGCATAGTATATGCGGCACTACGGGAATACCGTAGCGGTGCATGATGGCGGTGGCTACAGCCACCGTTCCGGGACGACGACGCACAGCCGAACGTTTGAACATACCTCCACCGATATCGGTATACACATACTCGCTGTGATGGGTGGTTATGTTTATATACTGAGGCCCGAATTCGTTTATCCTGTCGATGGAATCGAACAATTTATTTATTCCCGTACCCTTGATGGGAGGCAGCACTTCAATGGAGAAGACTGTCTTATCGGGCGCATTTATACAATCTGTTATTTTCATTTTTCAAAATAGTAATTGCCGGTTTGCCATATTGTCTTTTGGCAACAATACAAATGTTAGCAATATGCAAATATAGTACAAGAGAGGATTAAGGACAAAAAAAAACAGAACAAATTGCAGCCATCTGAACAAAAGGAGCTATCTTTGCACTATTATAAGAATCAAACAACATAGACGCCGTATGAATATAGAGAACATACTCATCGCAAACATTGCTGCAGCCATAGAAGCGCTCTACGGTCAGCAGACAACAGCCGACAAAATACAGTTGCAGAAGACACGCAAGGAGTTTGAAGGCGACTTTACACTTGTGGTATTCCCCTTCCTTTCACTCTCGCGCAAACGCCCCGAAGAGACTGCTCAGGAGATAGGCGAATATCTGACAAAAAACGAAAAGCTGATAGCATCATACAATGTGATAAAGGGCTTTCTCAACCTGAGCATCGATGCAAGTTACTGGATAGAACTTTTGCAGACAATCAATTGCAGTGAAAATTGGGGTACTGCCCCTGTAACCGAAGATTCTCCCCTTGTGATGGTAGAGTACTCTTCGCCCAATACCAACAAGCCCCTGCACTTGGGACACATACGCAACAACCTCTTGGGATATGCCCTTTCCAATATCATCGAGGCCAACGGCAACCGCGTGGTAAAGACCAACATCGTAAATGACCGCGGTATACACATCTGCAAATCGATGCTCGCATGGCAGAAGTGGGGCAACGGCGAGACACCCGCAAGCAGCGGCAAGAAGGGCGACCACCTTATCGGCGATTACTATGTAGCTTTCGACAAACACTACAAGGCAGAGATAAGCGAAGCAATGGCAGCCGGTGCCACAAAGGAGGAGGCCGAAGCATCATCGGCGCTCATGGCCGAAGCACGCGAAATGCTCGTAAAATGGGAGCATGGCGACGAGGAGGTACGCAACTTGTGGAGCACCATGAACGGTTGGGTATACGAAGGCTTCGACGAGACATACAAGACACTCGGCGTAAGTTTCGACAAGATATATTACGAATCGGACACCTACCTCGTAGGTAAGGAGACTGTTCTCGGCGGACTCGAAAAGAATATATTCTATCGCCGTGAGGATGGCTCTGTTTGGGCAGACCTTACAAAAGACGGACTCGACGAAAAGCTGTTGCTGCGCAGCGACGGAACATCGGTATACATGACACAGGATATAGGTACCGCACAGTTGCGTTTCCGCGACTATCCCATCGACAAGATGGTCTACGTTGTAGGCAACGAGCAGAACTACCACTTCCAGGTACTCTCGCTGTTGCTCGACAAGCTGGGCTTCTCATGGGGTAAAGGCCTTGTTCACTTCTCATACGGAATGGTAGAACTACCCGAAGGCAAGATGAAGAGCCGCGAAGGAACAGTGGTCGATGCAGACGACCTTATGCAGGAGATGTTCGACACTGCACGCGAAACATCTGTCGAACTTGGCGGCAAGCTCAACGACCTCTCACCCGAAGAGGCCGAAAAGACCATACGCATCATAGGACTCGGCGCACTCAAATACTTCATGCTCAAGGTGGATGCACGCAAGAACATGACTTTCAACCCCAAAGAGTCGATAGACTTCAACGGAAACACCGGTCCCTTCATACAGTACACCTATGCCCGCACACGCTCAATCGTACGCAAGGCCGAAGAGAGCGGATTCGACTTCGCAGGCACTGCAGCACCTGCTGCTATCAGCGACAAGGAGCGTTCGCTCATCCGCATGCTCTACGAATTTACAGCCGTAGTACGTCAGGCAGGCACCGACTATTCACCCTCGGTAATAGCAAATTATGCCTACGACCTTGCGAAGGAGTACAACCAGTTCTACCACGACTACTCTATCCTGCGCGAAGAGGATGCAGCAGTAAAGGCCTTCCGTATCAAGCTCACCGACAATGTAGGCAAGATTATAAAGACAGCCATGAATCTTTTGGGCATAGAGGTACCCGAAAGAATGTAATAACCGACAGAATATGGGCAAAAAGCGATATTATGTCGTCTGGAAAGGACTCGTCCCCGGTGTTTATGACACTTGGGACGAGTGCCGTATACAGATAGAGGGTGTTAAACAGGCACTCTACAAATCTTTTGCCACCCTTGCCGAAGCCGAGCGCGCATACAGCGAGGCCCCGCACAAATACATTTACGCAAAAAAAGAGGAAAAGCAGGCGACCGCCATTCCCGCAACCGTTCACCGCAATGCCCTTGCAGTGGATGCGGCATGCAGCGGCAACCCCGGACAGATGGAGTACCGCGGAGTGTACCTTGCCACCGGCGAAGAGATATTTCACTTCGGCCCCATTCTCGGCACCAACAACATAGGCGAGTTTCTTGCCATCGTACATGGCCTTGCACTGCTCGAAAAGCAGCAGAGCAACATCCCCATCTACTCGGACAGCCGCAACGCCCTTTTGTGGATAAAGCAGAAGAAGTGCAAGACCAAACTCGAACGAACCCCCGCAACAGAGGAGGTTTTCAACATGATTGAGCGCGCCGAAAGATGGCTGAACAGCCACACATACAGCAGTCCGCTGATAAAATGGGAAACATCCGAGTGGGGCGAGATACCCGCAGACTTCGGACGCAAATAGAATCACCGTTCCATGAGAAAGAGTCTGTTCTTCCTATTGCAATATTTTGCCACCCTCATGCTGTTGCTTGTGGCACAAAGGATTATCTTCGAAGCAATCAGCAACCACGGCAACTGCACTATGCAGGATTATGCAGCGGCCATACTGCACAGCCTGCCGACCGGTCTTGCAACAGCAGGCTGCATAACACTAATTCCCCTGTTGCTGGCAATACTGCCCTCATCACTCAAAATTCCCGTAAGAAAGATAATGCTGCCCTACAATATCACCGCAGCCTTTCTGATGGCAGCGGCATTCATTGCAGACATCATCATATATTCCCATACAGGATGCAGGCTCAGCTATACACACCTGCTGCAATTCATCGACACGCCCGAAAAGATACTCACAAGTCTGACCATCGGCTACCTGTTCACACGATTCGCTCTGACAGTCGCCACCACAACCCTATTTACCCTATTGCTGCACAAAGCATACGGCCATCAGATATGAAGTTTTGTGCCAAGACTGAAAGTGAAGCCCGGCATTTTATAACCTCGGTTGATTGTATAACTGCAATCCGTTATATTGTCAAACGTGGTAAAAAATTCCAGAAGCCTGCTTTTGTCCGCCTTACGGAGTGCTATGTATGAAATTTTTGCACCAAGCAGCATAAAATCCTCGCTTCTCTCTTCGGGCGACACATAAAGCCCATCAACAGCCTTCAACGATGCGTCAACAGTAAGCCCTGACAGCGGGAGCCATTGCACAGCCACATAAAACTGGTTCTTCGGCGCAGCCACAAGGTCGTCGAGCGAAGTGTGCAGATAGCTGTACGATGCTCTCAGTGAAAGGTTCTCAGCGGCCTGTGCCGATGCTGAAAATTCTACGCCCTTATTCACAAAGCTGCCGGTGTTGCGGTTCTTCATATCCACTACTTGAATAAGATTGTCTCCATCGCTGCAAAACGCCGTAAGTTCAACATTTGCGACACCTGAGAAACTTTTCCCCACTGTAATCTCGCAATTGGTCATCTGTTCGGGGCTTAGGTCGGCATTTGCCATACGATAGAGATAAAGTTCTTTGAACGATGGATTTCTGTATCCCTTAGCAAAGGAGCCTTTTATCATCCACTCCCCGCCGGGGTGCAGTACAACACCGCATTGCGGTACCCATTCCGTGCCGAAACGGTCGCTGTTGGCCATGCGCAGGCCGCCGTTGAGAATCATTCTGCCACGCAACAGGCTCTGCGACATTGCAATGTAGGGGGAATACTCTGTTATGCTCTTGCGCCTTATTGTCGCAAGCGAGCCCGGTGTATGCCCGTTTCCACCCGATACCGGAATTTCTCCTGTGTAAGTGTCAAAGTCGAATCCTACACTACCGTTAGCACCATTCCAAAGGGCAATATTTTCGTATGCGATTATGCCGAAGCGGTCGTCAAGGCTGTGAAAATGTCGGGGATCGTCGACATAATGGTTGCCGTAACTATAGTATGTACGCACATTGCCGTTCATACCGCCATAGTTGTTGGCAAACGAGAGCGAAGCCTCGCCTCGTGTGATATTCTGATGATAAATATCTGTTGCAGAGGGATTGTCGAGGCGCGCATATATTGGGTCGTTGCCTATGCTGCCTGTGAGCGAATAGTCGGCGCGGGCACTCCACTCCCTGCTGATGTCATAGCCCACCTTTGCATAAAGGCTCTTTTGGTTGAAGTCGAAATTTTCCTCAGTGCCGTCCGTACGGTCGTACGTGAGGGAGACAAGGCTTGAAAATTTGCCGACACGCGACATATTTGTTGCCGACGAGCGCCATGTGTTGTAGGAACCGTACTCTGTGGAGAGTGTGGTGAAACTACCCTCTCTTGCACTCTCTTTTGTTATTACGTTTATCACTCCTCCCATTGCGTTTGAACCGTAGAGTACGGAGCCGGGACCACGCAGCACCTCCACACGCTCGACATACTCAGTGGTATAAAAATCGGCTACATGGTGCGAAAATATTCCTGCAAATTGCGGTTGCCCATCTACCATCATAAGTACTGCATTGGTGGGAGAACCGCCGACACCCCTTATCTTTATGCCCCCTGCACCACCGTTGCTTATGCCGAAGCCCAATATGTTGCGTTCCGTAATAAACAGCCCCGGCACTGTACCCGACAGGGCCGATAGCAGTTGTCCCTTGCCTGTGGACTCTATTTGCGCCGCGGTTACAGTGGAGACAGTATATGGTTGCAGATTGCGACCTACAGCGCCGTTACTGCCGGTTACCACTATTTCGTCAATTTGCCTGTCAAACGACTGCGCGAAGTGTGTGGTAGCAATCAGTATGCATATTGCCAATGAGAGGATTCTTTTCATTTGTTGACCTTGTTTAAACAGTATTCAAACGCAAAAGTAGCACATTTTTTTAAAAACGTGCTACTTTCACAAAGACAATTATATATTCTGTTCTGGGTTATGCCTTTTTGCTGAGATATTCGAGTCCTTTTCTGTATCCCTCGAACCCTTCACCGCAGATTGTAAGTTCGGCACAAAGCGATACGTAGGAGAACTGACGGAACTTCTCGCGGGTGGAAATATCGGTCAGATGAACCTCTACAGTGGGCAATGCAACCGCCTTCAGTGCATCAAGAATCGCCACACTGGTGTGGGTATATGCCGCAGGGTTTATGAGTATGGCATCGAAACGGCCGTATGCTCCCTGTATGGCATCGACTATTGCGCCTTCGTGATTCGATTGGAACAGTTCTACCTCAACACCCAGCTCTTCAGCGCTCTTGCGTATATAGGCTTGCAGTGCCTCGAAATTGCGGGCGCCGTAGAGGGCAGGCTCACGCAATCCGAGCATATTAAGGTTGGGGCCGTTTATTACAAATACTTTCATCGTTGCCAATGGGATTAGATAATTTCGGCGTACGTTCCAAAATATTTGAACTGCTCGCCACAGTTATTCAGTTCACACATAAGCAATTGGAATTCTGTACTGTAGACAGATGCTTCAATGTCGAAATAGAAGCGGTACTCGAATTCACGCTCAGGTATCTGACGGCTCTCCAACTTTACAAGGTTGACACCAGTCGCATTGAAACGCGAGAGGATGTGGAAGAGCGTACCGGGACGGTGGGGAATCACCATCATGATACTTGTGCGGTTTGCACCTGAGTACATTTGAGGCTGTTTCGCTATGCAAATGAAGCGTGTGTAGTTGTTGTCGCGGTTCTGTATCGCGTTCTTCAATGTCTGCAACTGGTACAGTTCTGCACACAGGCGCGATGAAATAGAAGCCTTGCTCTTGTCGCCCGACTTTGCAACCATGCGTGCAGCCTCGGCTGTATTCTCCACAGCAATTACTCGCACATCCTTTAGATTTGAAAGGAATTCAGAGCATTGGCTGATTGCCTGCTGATGTGAATATATCTCTTTGATATCTTCAAGTTTTGCACCGGGCTGCGTAAGCAATGAATGATCCACTTTAAGACGTACACTGCGTGCAATGCTCACATTATATTCGCCCAAAAGGTCGTAGATAGCATTCACAGAGCCTGCAAGCGAATTTTCTATGGGCAATATACCGTATTCGCACAGTCCGCTGCTGACTGCGCGGAATACACTGTCGAAATTGTTTACATATATCATTTCGGGGAGGTCGAAGAGACGCTCGGCTGCAAGATGGGCATACGCTCCCTCACATCCCGCACAGGCTACCGATGCACGTTTGGGGAAGGGCATGGGGGGCTTTGATGTTACCTCCTTAATATTCTTGAAAAACTCCTCTCCCTCGGAAAGCATCCTTGTCTGGTACGACTCGCTGAGGTCGAAGATGGTGCGATAGAGCGAACGGCCGTAGCCTTCAAACTCCGGACCCAACTGCTTGGATATATTCTGCAATACTGCGCGTGCACGCGAAGGGTGGTACACCACCATATTGTTCTCTTTTTTGTAGCGTGCAATGTCGGTTACGACCTGCATTCTTTCGGCAAAGAGTCGACACATTTCGCTGTCGATTCCGTCGATTTTTTTACGTAAATCTTCGATATTCATTGTATTATATTAAAAAATGGATTATTCTATTGTAGTTGTCATTCCTCCGAGTGTGGTAAAATCATCATAGAAACCGGGGTAGGATTTTGCAACACACTCGGCACCGTCAATGGTTGTAGCCCCGTCTGCTATAGTGGACATTATTGCGGCTGACATTGCTATGCGGTGGTCGCCGAAAC
This sequence comes from Bacteroidaceae bacterium, assembly GCA_017557045.1. GTDB lineage: Bacteria > Bacteroidota > Bacteroidia > Bacteroidales > Bacteroidaceae > HGM04593. Next base: position 27,791 of record JAFYLO010000103.1, read on the forward strand.
TGTCTACGGGACGCATAGCCACAGGACGGCCGCCCATTACACAGAAACTGTCCTCGCCAACTACGGAGCAGATACCGAATGAGGCGAGAAGAGTGCGCATGGCCTCAAGACGGTCGCTCTCCTTATATCTGAGACGTCCTACATGAGTAAAAAGCGTCTCACCCTCGGCAGCCGCAGCGGCCACCGACAGAATGGGAACAAGGTCGGGGGTGTCGGTGCAATCAATCTCTGCACCATGCAGTTTGGATGGAGAAGCTATTATTGCGTCGTCTGTTATTTCAATTTCTGCACCCATTTTCAACAGATGGTCAATTATGCGACGGTCGCCCTGCAACGATGTGGCGTTCATTCCGCAGATGCTTATGAGTGCATCGCCTATCACTCCCGCCACCAGCCAAAAGGCTGCCGATGACCAATCGCCCTCCACGCGCAACTGTGAGGGGAGTCGGTATTCCTGCGGGGCGGGTACAGCGAAGCCTCCATCGGATTTGTCTATTTTTATACCCGACAGACGCAGGGCATCGAGCGTCATTCCCACATACGATGCGCTTGTAAGCTCGCCCACCACATTTATTTTACTATCTGCATCGAGCAACGGCAGTGCAAAGAGCAGGCCTGTAAAATATTGCGAGGAAATTTCTCCGGGCAACGAATATTCTCCGGGGGTGAGCCTGCCGCGACACACGAGAGGCAGATGGGCATCACTGCTAAGTTCTTCAAGCTCGACACCATGCTCCTTTAGGGCATCAAAGAGTGTATCCATCGGTCGCAGGGGCAGTTTGCCCTTTCCTGTCAGTGTGGCATCGGCGCCCAATGCAGCCGCAACCGGCAGCAGAAAGCGCAGCGTGGAACCACTCTCTCCGCAGGGCATCACCCCACCCTTGCGCAGACTTACTGGAACAATGTCAAATGCTCCGTCGGCGTAGGTTATACCGGCACCCAATGCGTTCAGCGACTCCATAGTCGCGCAAAGGTCATCGTTGAGCGAGTCGCAAAATATCCTTACCACACTCCTTCCGAGCGCGGCACATATAAGCAGACGATGGGCCTGCGATTTTGAAGGCGGCGGGGTTACACAGCCTTTCAATTTTCCCTTTATTACAATGTTCATGGCAATATAGCTTTCAGGTGGGAGAGAACATCCTCGACAGGCATTGCTACAAGTTCGCACTCGCCCAATGAGCGTGGAAGCACAAGGGTAAGCCTGCCGCCACGACGCTTCTTGTCGGAGAGAATAACATCGTAGAGTTGCTCTGCCGTGTAGGGACAGCCAAGGTCGAAGCCGTAACGGCTGAGAAGGTCGGCAAGAGGTTTTTCTACATCTGCAAGACCGCACAGAGGAGCCACCTTTGCGGCAATCACCATTCCTTTTGCTACGGCTGCACCGTGCGAGACTGCGAAATTACTCAGTTTCTCTATTGCATGCCCGAATGTGTGGCCGAAATTGAGCAGTCCGCGCTTGCCATTGTCAAACTCATCCTCCTGCACAACATCGCGCTTGATTTCAACGCAGCGTGCTACTGTCTCAATTCTGTCGAACGGAGGTGTCTGCAACGAAGCGTACAACCCGGCATCGAGTATTACTCCGTACTTTATAACTTCTGCACAACCGTCGCGGTATATATCTGCCGGCAGAGTGTCCATCAACTGCGTATCGCAACAGACGAGACGCGGCTGATAGAATGCTCCGACAAGATTCTTGCCGGCAGGAATGTCTATAGCAGTCTTTCCTCCGACAGAGCTGTCTACGGCTGCGAGTAGCGTGGTCGGCACCTGAACGTATGGCACACCGCGCAGATAGAGCGAGGCAGAGAGTCCGCCAAGGTCGCCCACCACTCCACCGCCGAATGCCACGATTGCATCGCTGCGTGTAAATCTGTTACGTGCCAAAAAGTCGAGAAAGGCGAGCAGATTCTCTGCCGATTTTGAGGCTTCGCCTGCGGGAATAACATATTTGCAGACATCGTAACCTGACGCTGAAAGTATACTCAATATCCTGTCGCCATAGAGCGCATCGACATTGCTGTCGGTGAGTACAGCTATGCGGCAGTCGCCTAAAAGCGGACGGACATGCTCCCCCAAGCGGGCAAGCTGTCCGTCGCCTATGATTATTTCGTAACTGCCTGATGCAGATACTTTTATTTTTTTGTACAAGTTTGTCATCCTTCGGATTGTTCTTTTGCGATGCGTCCTTCGCGCAAGAGGGTGCACAACTGCTCTGCATCGTCTCCCATGAGCGCATCGCGATATTGTTGCAATGAGCCTATCAGTCTGTCGAGTTCTTCGACAAGAGGCTCTTTATTGTTCATAAAAAGTTCGGTCCACATTGCTTCGTTGAGACGTGCCACCCTTGTAAGGTCGCGGAAACTGCCTGCGCTATACCCGTGGTGCTTCAGCGCCGTAGGGCTTTTCACAAAGGCATTCGATACTATGTGGCACATCTGCGAGGTGTATGCTATCATCGCATCATGATTCCCGGCTGTTGTTACCACAAAGGACTTGAACCCCAACGGAGCAAGCAGCTGCTTGACACTGTCGAGCAGCCCCATATTGTCGTACACGGGAGGGACAATTATCATCGAGGCTCCTTTGAAGAGTGTCGCCCTTGAGTGCTTGAAACCTGAATATTGCGAACCTGCCATCGGATGTCCGCCAATGTAGGTGAATCCATATTTTGCGGCAAGCGAGAATCCCTTGCTGCAAATTTCGCCTTTTATTCCACAGAAGTCTACGACAGTTACACTATCAGGAATTTTTGCAGCATTCTCTTCAAGATAGGCAACCATTGCCTTAGGGGTAGCCGCGAGTATCAGCAGCGAGCACTCGGCATATCTTTGCGGAGTAAGAATATCGTCAATAGCACCGTTCAGTTTGGCATATCCCAATATGGTGGAATCCGTGTCGTAACCGTATACAATGTGTCCCGCGGCCTTATAGGCTTTCACTGCGGAACCACCTATAAGACCGAGACCTGCTATGCCTATTTTCATGGGTTACTTCTGTATGAGTGTGCGCATCTGTTCCACACGCTCGGCAACCTCGGCAAACTGTGCAGGTGTGAGCGACTGTGCTCCGTCGCAAAGGGCGCAAGGGGGATTATTGTGAACCTCTATTATGAGAGCATCCGCTCCGGCAACTGTCGCAGCACAAGCCATAGGCTTTACCAGACGGGCAACACCTGTCGCATGGCTGGGATCCACCACAACAGGAAGGTGGCTGAGTTCGTGGAGCATTGGAACTGATGCAAGGTCAAGGACGTTGCGGGTGTATGTGTCGAAACTGCGTATGCCACGCTCGCAGAGCATCACATTTTCGTTACCCTCGGCAAGAATATATTCGGCGCTCATGAGGAACTCCTTGAGGGTGGCTGCAAGACCACGCTTGAGAAGGATTGGCTTCTTTGAGCGTCCAAGTTCTTTGAGAAGCTCAAAATTCTGCATATTTCGTGCGCCTACTTGAATTATATCGACATCGGCAAACATATCCAAATGTGCTGCATTCATTATTTCGGTAACGATGGGAAGACCTGTCTCCTTGCGTGCTTTTAGGAGAAGTTCGAGTCCCTCGCCACGGAGTCCCTGAAAGTCGTAGGGTGATGTACGGGGTTTGAAGGCTCCACCGCGGAGCATCTTCGCGCCGGCCTCTTTTACAGCCTTTGCCACGGTTATAATCTGCTCTTCCGATTCCACCGAGCAGGGGCCGGCTATCATACAGAAGTTGCCGCCACCGATCTTCACCTTGTTCTCGCCTTCGCCTACTTCCACGATTGTATCATCGGGGTGGAAACGGCGGCTTGCGCTCTTAAAAGGCTCGCTGACACGGCTGACCTTCTCTACAATTTCGAGGCTTGCAAGAAGGTCTATATCTATTCTACTTGTATCTCCGATGAGTCCAATAACAGTCTGGAATTCACCTTCGGATACGTGAACTCTCACTTTCTGCGCTTCGATCCACTGAATAAGTTGTTCTCTCTGCGCCTTGTTTACTCCTTGTTTTAATACAGCTATCATACGTCTGTCGTATTATTTGTTATTTCTCTTTAGTCGACGCAAATATAACGATTATTTTTTTCGGAGTGTACGCGTTTTTTCCCTTTTTTTTATATAATGTCGGCATTATGTCCGATTTGTTGTCTATTTGGGCAAAAATAGTCTACCTCTCAGCCTTTCTTCTCCTCATTATCGAATAGAAGAAGCGAAGTTTGGGGATAGGGTTCTTGACGTCTTTCTTGAAACGCGACGTTTCCAGGAGTATCAGCATGCACACTCCGAAGATTACGCCCTTCAATCGTAGATTTGATGCAGTGTTTGGGAGACTTGAAAATTGATACACTAATAGGACGCAACTATAATGGTGCGTTTGTCGGTATCAGCGCCAGGCTTACTTCTAATATTTGGATTCGCAAACTTTCGTGGAGAGATGCAGCCCCGTTAGCCTTAAAAGCCATTGAAGCGTTGCAATCTGTTAAGGATTTGATACAAACGACAACGACAGAGAATAGAAAAGAATTTGCAAAACATTAGGAAATAGCGAATGAATTACAAATTTCTTTCTATTTTTGTAAACTATACCACTCCTGGAAACGTAGAGCCTATGAGAACACTAACGGACTTATCAGGCAATATATCCCCAAAGGAAGGGATTTCAGTGAAAAAACTGACGAGTTCACCTGCCGGGTTGAAAACAAGCCGAACAACATGCCGAGAAAGCGACTCGGTTATCTCACACCAAATGAAAAATTCAAATCATTATCAACAATTTAGAATTCGATTGCATTTGCTAGTTGAATCCACCTATCTACAAAACGACTCTAAAATAAAGTGAATTATGGTTATCCAGTTAGTCTCCTACAAATCGACATTACGAGCTGACAGCAGATTGCGTCACACTGCGGAGATTATAAACTCTTCAAAAGCCGACATGATTCTGTTCGCCGGTCACACTTTAGCTTCTCACAGGGATGTGGATGAGTTGAACACACTTATTGTCAATGATAAAGCAACAGCTGTTATTGAGGTCAAGAAGAATGCAATAAGTGTATTGAACCCTGTGTGTAATTCATTGTTCTTGCTACGAAACGGAGTAGTTAAAGACATGTTTACGCATCAACTCTTTACAGATTCTAAGACCATTAACGCATATCCCGAGTTAGGAGAACATCTTATGCTTGAACTGGAAACAAGGCGTAACTTTTCCGCTGCTAATAGAAACGTGTCTATTATTCAATGTGGAGAAAACAATATCCTAAGAAACGTACAATCAGAGGGCAACAGAGCAGTATTCCGATTCGAGCACGATGCGATTCTGAACCAACGTTTTGCTGATTACTTGAATAATACAGACATCATTCTCAATCCGATGCATTCTCCTATGGGGAACCAGCCTAAAATGTGCAAACGTAGAGAGTTCTTCAGTGATAATAATAGAGCGTACTTTTCAACGGCCAACTATGACGATGAAGAATCCATCTACAATAAGTCAGTTCAATACGCATGTTTCAATGGTAAAGAGCAAGAACCTAAGAAAGTAGAAGTAGGCAAAAGAAACTCTTATATAGTTCGGACATTCGTTATTTAGCTCAAAAACATTTGCTATGAGTAATAGAATTCAAACAGTTTTTGGAGAATTCTTCCTATTTTCGTAATCCTTCATTTACAAAAACGCTATCGATGAGAAAATCAGATAGTTTCTTACAGATTCCCCGACAACACCTCTATCACCACACGTTCTGTCATGCTATCCTCGCCCATAGGGTCGTAGCTTTTTTTCAGGCTTGCGCCGAAGAGCGATGCAAACGATTGATAAAATGCCGCCTTGAATGAGCCCATGAAGAGACGTATAAGCTGGTAGGCATTCTGGTCGCACTGTCTGTCGACGAGTTTTATGAGCAGTTTGCCCTGCCTGAGAGAGAGGCGCTTCATTTTGGGTGTGTATGTATCCTTAAGTTCCTTTTCGAGCATGTCGATATGTCGTTTTTTCGCCTTTTCATCGGGTAAAAGTTGCAATGTCTCGTATGTTTCTATGATTATGGAGCGTATCTCTGTGGCGAGTGGAAGCGTCTTTTTAACATCGTAGACCAGTCTGTCGAAATTACGTCTTTCCCTTTTGTTTCTGAAATTCAGCGGAGTGAAAATGTAGACCGGCGGCAACTTGATGTGCGCGATAGTCTCTCCATTATGGGTGGTAGTACCCAGAATGTAGGCCTTGCCATTGTTGTTCTGCGCATCGGCGGGCAAAGACAACAGAAGCAAAAGAATGGAAACGCATATATGTGCTGCAATGTTCTTCATCGATGCAAAAATAATAGATTTGTTGCAAGTGCAAACTGCTTCCTATATTAAAATATAAAAAAGATTGCCGATTGTACCGATAAAATTGTGTATCTTCGCAGAATAAATAACCAACAAATTAAAGATTTATAAATCTATTACTGCCATGAAAGAGTTTTTTAAGGTTCTCAAGAGATATATTCCGCCTTACAAGAAGATGCTTCTCCTTTCGTTGATATTCACATTCGTTTCGGCAATTCTGAACGTATTCTCGTTTATGATAATAATCCCTATCTTGCAAATACTGTTCAAGATAGAGGACACTTCGAATGTTACCTTCATTCAGTGGAGCGAAATGAATTCCGACAACATTCAGGAGGTTGCAATCAACAATGCCAACTACTATCTGAATGCCTTTATAGAGAGCTACGGCTCTTCAATGACACTGCTCCTATTGGGAATATTCCTCATTGTGATGACATTGCTGAAGACCGCAAGCTACTTCGGCTCATCGGCATCCATAATCCCCCTTCGTACAGGAGTGGTACGCGACATTCGCACGCAGCTGTACGACAAGGTTCTGAGCCTGCCGCTCGGATTCTTCTCGAAGGAGCGCAAGGGCGACATTATCGCCCGCATGAGCGGTGACGTTGTTGAGGTAGAAAATTCCATTGCCGGCTCGATAGATATGCTCATAAAGAACCCTATCTACATTGTAATATATTTTACCACACTCATTTATATAAGTTGGGAACTTACCCTTTTCACCATCACTGTGTTCCCCGTACTGGGATGGATAATGGGCCTTGTAGGCAGAAAGCTGAAGCAGAAATCGCTGCTCGCTCAGGCCAAACTCAGCGAGACAATGTCGCAGATGGAGGAGACACTCGGCGGACTGCGCATCGTCAAGGCATTCCTCGCCGAGAAGAAGATGTCGGGCCGTTTCATGAAGGTGAGCAACGAACTTCGCAATGCCACCATGCGCGTAACCATGCGTCAGGCGATGGCACACCCTGTGAGCGAATTCCTCGGCACCTGCGTGATTGTGATTGTTCTATGGTTCGGCGGTACGCTTATCCTCAGTGACAATTCACCTATCTCGGCACCGGCATTCATCTATTATCTGACAATACTTTACAGCATTATAAACCCATTGAAGGAGTTTTCGAAAGCTTCGTACAACATTCCCCGCGGATTGGCATCAATGGAGCGCATCGACAAGATTCTCAACAGCGAGAATCCCATTTTCGACAAGAAAGATGCTGTTGCAATAAAGAGCATGGAGAAGGGCATAGAACTGCGCAACCTCTCATTCTCATACGACGGCGAGAAGAGCGTGCTCAACGATATCAACCTCACCATTGGCAAGGGAAAGACCGTTGCACTTGTGGGACAGTCGGGTTCGGGAAAATCGACGCTTGTCGACCTTATACCCAGATACTACGACATTGACAAGGGCGAAGTGCTTATAGATGGGGTAAATGTAAAGGATATGACAATAAAGTCGTTGCGCTCGCTCATTGGCAATGTCAATCAGGAGGCGATACTCTTCAACGACACATTCTACAACAACAGTACCTTCGGTGTGGAGAATGCCACAATGGAGCAGGTGATTGAGGCGGCAAAGATTGCCAACGCCCACGACTTCATCATGGCTACCGAACATGGATACGACACCAACGTAGGCGACAGAGGCTGTCTGCTCTCAGGCGGTCAGCGCCAGCGCATAAGCATCGCTCGCGCCATACTGAAGAACCCTCCCATTCTCATCCTCGACGAAGCGACATCGGCGCTCGACACCGAGTCGGAGCGACTGGTACAGGAGGCTCTTGAGCGTCTTATGAAGACAAGAACCACGATTGCAATCGCCCACCGTCTGTCGACCATCAAGAATGCCGACGAAATTTGCGTACTCATGGAGGGACGCATCGTTGAGCGCGGCAAACACGATGAGCTTCTGCAACTGAACGGAGTCTACAAACGTTTGAACGACATGCAAAGTCTGGCATAATGAAAAACATAGGACTATTCTGCGCAGCCTCGGAAAAGATTGAGCCTGTATATGCCCGGCACGCACGCGAATTTGGCAAGTGGATAGGCGAACGAGGTTACACGCTCATCTACGGTGGCGCGGCAAAGGGACTTATGGAGGCAACAGCCGAAGCCGCAAAGGAGCATGGTGCCCATGTGGTGGGTGTTGTGCCCGAAGTGCTTATTGAGCGCGGGAGCGTCAGCAAAATACCAGACGAGACTGTAACGGTTGCCAACCTTAGCGAGCGCAAGGATGTTATTCTCGACAGAAGCGACATTCTCATTGCCCTGCCCGGAGGCATAGGCACACTCGACGAAGTGTTCCATGTGATGGCAGCCGCAACCATAGGTTTCCACGATAAAAAGGTGGTTTTTTACAATGTCAACGGCTTTTGGGACAGCATGGCAGCACTGTTGGAGGAGTATAGATCGAAAAACTTCCTACGCGGTGAAACGGATAAATATTTTGCGTTTGCCGACAGTCCGGAGCAATTAAAAGAGATTATTGAACAATGAAAAAGATAATAGGAATAGGCGAAACTATACTCGACATACTCTTCAAGGAGAACCAACCGGTGAAGGCTGTGCCCGGCGGTTCGGTATTCAACAGCATAGTGTCGCTGGGACGCATGGGCTGCAACGCAGCTCTTGTGAGCGAGGTAGGCAGCGACCGTGTAGGCAGCATGGTGGTCGATTTTCTTGTCGGCAACGGGGTGGACGCATCATCGGTATACCGTTTCCGCGATGCAAAATCTCCAGTGTCGCTCGCCTTTCTCAACGAGAATAACGACGCGGAGTATATGTTCTACAAAGAGAGTGCCGACGACCACCTGCAAACAGAATTTCCGCAGATAGAGGCCGACGACATTGTCATTTACGGCTCATATTTTGTGCTCAACAAACAGTTGCGTCCAAAGGTAAAAGCCTTTCTCGAATACGCCCGCAGCTGCGGAGCCATACTCTACTACGATGTGAATTTCCGCAAGAACCACGAGGCTGAGAAGCTGAAGATAGCCGAAGCGCTTATCGAAAATCTCGAATTTGCCGACATTGTGCGCGGTTCCATCGACGACTTCAAGGTGCTATACGGTTGCGACGATGCAGATAAAATATACAACAGCAACATAAAATTCTACTGCCCCAACTTCATCTGCACACACGGCGGAGAGGGTGTAAAACTCTTCACACGCGGATTTACCGCCACATACAATATTCCCTCTGTAAAGGTGGTCAGCAGCGTGGGCGCAGGCGACAATTTCAATGCCGGAGTAGTTTACGGCATACAAAAAGATGCCGTCTCACGCGATGAGATTGGCTCGTTCACAAAAGAGCAGTGGGACAGAATAATAAAATGCGGACTCGACTTCAGCGCACACGCCTGCACACTTGTCGACAATTATGTCGAGCAGGAGTGGGCAGATAATTATAAAGCATTATAAAGATGTCAGGAAGATTGCGTACAATATCACTTTACCTATTGTCGGCAGCTATGACTATGTTGCTGACAATAAGAGTATTGCCGCATCATCACCATACACTGCATCTGCCCGGCACACTCGCCACAGTAGAGTATATGCACTTGGGCGCAGAGTGCTGCGATTGCGACGGTTCGCACACCCACGATGATTCATGCGAATGTCCGGGCGAAAAGATGCTCTACTACACGGCTCCATGCGACGACCTTGACACATACAAGCCGCAACCGTCATGCGACCTTCAGCCCATGATAATATTCTACGCCGAAGAGCAGTTTCTGCAAGCATCAGCCCCCGCACACGCGCCCCCATTCAAAATTCCCAAAATACCGGATAAAGGCACAGGGACACACTCGTTGCGTGCTCCGCCGACAGTTTGATTATAATAGCATAAATTATTAATAATCAAACAAATACACACACAATGAAAAACATTCTTATCTATATAACAATACTTTCGACCGCACTATTCCTTACAAATTGCGGCGGACACAACCACGACGCGCACAACCACGAACATGCACACGAGGCGCACGAACACAGCCACGACGCGCACAACCACGAGGATGCACACGAGGCACACGGACACAACCACGATGCACACAACCACGAGCATGCACACGAGGAGCACGAACACAACCACGATGCGCACAACCACAAGCATGCACATGAGGCACACGGACACAACCACGATGCACACAACCATGAGCACTCCGCAGAATCATCGGAGCCGTTGATGTTCACCGCTTACGGCGATTCATTGGAAATTTTTGCCGAAATAGGCAAACTGCATGCCGGCGAAGAGAGTTTCATCCTTGCGCACATCACAAAATTGAGCAACTACAAGCCTCTTGATGTTCCCGAAGTACAATTCACATTGAACATTGCAGGGTCATCCACACAGTTCACCGCAAAAAAGGATAAGCCCGGAATCTACCGTTGCCACTTCACCCCCGCAAAAGGCGGTAAAGGCGAATTTGTATGCAAGGCACAGATAGGAGAAAAGGCGACAGCCGTATCCTTCCCTGTGAACGTATGCGAAGCAGGGCATCACCATCATGAGGCAGAGGCCGGCCACGAACATGGCAGCAACATGGTCTCTTTCCCCAAAGAGCAGAGTTGGAAGATAGACTTTGCCACAGAGGAAGTGATGCCACGCACAATAAACAGCGTGGTAAAGGGAGTGGCAACCGTATCCAATGCCCCCGAAAACATTACCACCCTTGTGGCAGCCACAAACGGCAAGGTGCACTACACTTCCACAGTGGCGGCAGGCAGCGAAGTGAAAGCCGGTTCTACACTCTTTGTACTTGAAACAGGCGATGTTACAGATGGGAATGCCGCCATAAAATATGCCGAAGCCGAAAGCCACTACAATTTTGCAAAAGCAGAATATGAGCGCAAGGCAGTGCTCGAAAAGAAAAGAATCGTCTCGCTGAGCGATTTTCAGGCAGCCGAAGCGGAGTATCTGCGTGCAAAGGCTGTATTCGAGAACCTTAGCAAGAATTTCAAAGGCGGCAAAATGCTTCTTAAATCCCCGGTAACAGGCTACATTTCGGACATTGCCGTAGCAAGCGGCGACTATGTGGCAGAAGGCACTCCGCTCGCCACACTGCAACGCGACGGAGCCTTGCAACTGTTCTGCGAGGTACCCGTAAGACACGCAGCCGCACTGCGCAACCTCAACGACATAAACATAGAGTTGAACGACGGCACCTGCTACTCGCTCGCCGAAGTCGGAGGACGCATCACCGGTGTGGGACGCGCAATACAGAACGACTGCAATATGCTCCCCGTAACGGTGATTGCAAAAAACCTTAAAGGAGTAGTTCCCGGCAACATTGTCAACCTCTACCTTATAGCACCCGAAAAGGGCGAAAATATAGTTGTTCCCCGCACCGCACTCGTCGAAGAGATGGGACGCTTCTTTGTCTTTGTGCAACACACCCCTGTGATGTTCGAGAAACGCCCCGTAACACTCGGCACAAGCGACGGCAAGAGTGTGCAGTTGCTCACCGGAGTAAAAGCAGGCGAGAGAGTGGTAACAAAGGGCGCAGTTTCGCTGAAACTCTCACAGGGAGCAGGCGCACTCGATCCCCACGCAGGACACGTTCACTAATCGTCGGAGGAACCAATCATGTTGAATGCAATTATAAAATTCTCGCTCAACAACAAGTTGGCGATAATGCTGTCGGTGCTTCTTATAACCATCGGCGGAATATATGCTGTGCAGAAAATTGAGGTAGATGTATTCCCCGACCTTACATCACCTACAGTGGTAGTGCTCACCGATGCTACGGGTATGGCACCCGAAGAGGTTGAGCGCCTTGTAACCTTCCCCATCGAGACTGCCGTAAACGGAGCTACAAATGTGCGCCGCGTGCGCTCTACCTCCTCACAGGGATTCTCGTTCGTATGGGTGGAATTCGACTGGGGAGTAGATATTTACAAGGCACGTCAGGTGGTAAGCGAAAAACTCGTTACACTGGCCGACGCCCTGCCGCAAGGAATAAGCCCCATGCTCGCCCCACAGTCGAGTGTGATGGGAGAGATTCTTTTCATAGGCCTGCAGGCCGATACAACCTCACTGATGGAGGTAAGGACACTTGCCGAGTGGGTACTCAAGCCCGCAATACTCGCAACGGGAGGAGTATCACAGGTAACAATCATCGGCGGAGACTACAAACAGTATCAAGTGCTTGCCGATGCAGGCAAAATGAACATATACGGTGTGTCGATGCACGAACTTGAAGCAGCCGTTGCCTCCATGAGCAACAACACCGCCGGAGGAGTGGTACGCGAATATGGCAACGAATATGCCCTCAGAGGTATGGGACGCACAAACAACGTGGAGGAGCTTGGACGCACGCTTGTAAAAATGCACGCAGGCCGCCCCATATATGTAGCCGACGTTGCCGAAGTGCGCATAGACGGCGCTGTAAGAAAAGGATACGCCTCGCAGAATGCCACCCCCTCGGTGATACTCTCAATATCCAAACAGCCGGGCATAAACACCCTGAACGTAACAGAAAACATAGAGCGCAACCTGCTCAGCGTGGCAAAATCGCTGCCTGCAGATGTAAAGGTCGACACAAAAATCTTCCGTCAGGCCGACTACATACACTCGTCGGTTAACAATGTGAGCCGCGCACTCATCGAAGGCGCAGTGTGCGTGGTTTTTGTGCTCTTCCTCTTCCTTATGAGCCTGCGCACAACCATTATTTCCATCGTGGCAATCCCCTTGTCGCTGTTGGGAACAGTTATTGCACTCTACCTGCTGGGCATGGACATCAACACAATGACACTCGGAGGTATGTGCATAGCCATCGGCTCACTTGTCGACGATGCAATCATCGATGTCGAGAATGTCTACAAGCGCCTGCGCGAAAATATCGCACTCCCCGCAGGAGAGCGCCGGTCGAGCTTCCGCGTAGTATTCGAAGCCTCGTCGGAGATACGCTCCTCAATCATCCACGCAACACTTATAATAATAGTAACCTTCATGCCCCTCTTCTTCCTCAGCGGGCTCGAAGGACGCATGCTCAAACCTCTTGGCATCGCCTACATAATCTCGTTGCTGATGTCCCTCATTGTGGCAATGACCGTAACCCCGCTGATGTGCAAATGGATGCTCTCCGGAGAGAAATATCTGCAACGCAGAGAACGCAAAAACTGGGTGGAACGCACAGTTATCGAAAAATACAATCTCTCGCTCAGTGCAGCATTCAAATACAGAAAACCTATTGTAGCATCAATCGTGGTACTCTTTGCCTTGTCGCTGACACTCTTTGCATTCATGGGACGCAGTTTCCTCCCCGAATTCAACGAAAAGGCACTTACCATAGCAGCCGTGTCGCGCCCCGGAGTTTCACTTGACGAAGCACACCGCATAGGTTCGATGATTGAAAAGGAGCTGTTGCAGATACCCGAAGTTACAAGCACTGCACGACGCACAGGCCGCGGCGAACTTGACGAACACTCACAGACCTCCAACGGTGCCGAAATCGATGTGAACTTCGAACTTGACAACCGCCCGAAGAGCGAATTCCTGCACGAAGTACGCAGCCGCCTTGCCACAATCCCCGGAGTGGTAACCTCTGTGGGACAACCGCTCGAACACCGCATAGACCACATGGTTTCAGGTACACAGGCCGACCTTGCCATAAAGGTGTTCGGCCCCGACCTAAGTACCCTCTTCACCATCGGCAACAAGATAAAGGAAACACTATCGTCAATGCCAAACGTGGTGGACCTCAACGTGGAACAGCAGGTTGAGACCCCCCAGCTACAGATTCGCGCCGACCGCGAACGACTCGCGCACTACGGAATAACGATGGAACAGTTCAACGGCTTTGTCGAGGCAGCCTTCCCTGGTAAGAAACTCGGAGAAATTTACGAAGAGGAGCGCAGCTTCGACCTTATACTTCGTCTATCGCACGACAACACCGACAGCATGGAGGGCGTGAAAAACGCACTTATAGACACATACGACGGCAAGAAAGTGTCCCTGGAATCGGTCGCAAGCATCGTCTCCTGCGGCGGCCCCGCAGCCATCAGCCGCGAAAATGTGCAGCGCAAGGTAGTAGTTTCGGCCAACATCACCGGCGGCAATGTCAACGGAGTGGTCGACAACATACGCACACTGCTCGAAGAGAAACTGCCCCTCGACGAAGGTTACCGTTTGGAGTACGGCGGACAGTTCGAGAGCGCACAGAGCGCCGCACGCACACTGTGGCTCACCTCATTCGTTGCACTCTGCATAGTATTTGCCCTGCTTTGCGGCGAATTCAAGAGCATGACACTCTCGGCAGTGGTAATGCTCAACCTGCCGCTTGCACTCATAGGAGGAGTAATTGCAACATACTTCTCATCGGGCGTTATGAGCATCCCCGCCATCATCGGCCTCATAACCCTCTTCGGAATAGCCACACGCAACGGCATACTGCTCGTATCGCGTTACATACACCTGCAAGGCGAAGGAGTGGCGCTCGACGAAGCTGTACGCATAGGCTCGGCCGACCGTCTCACCCCAATTCTTATGACCGCCTTCACCTCTGCACTTGCACTTGTGCCTATGGTTATAAACGGTTCATCGTCGGGCAACGAGATTCAAAGCCCTATGGCAATTGTGGTACTCGGAGGACTATTCAGTTCCACCATCCTCAATATATATGTGATTCCTATCATATACAGATGGCTGGCAGGTAAAAAAGCAACCGTTCCCCAAGCTGAACTATAAAAAATATACAATGGCACAATACGCAGATGTACTTCTACCCCTACCGCTTCCCACGACCTACACCTACTCTCTGCCACAAGAATACAGAGAGAGTGCGGCCGTAGGATGCAGAGTGGTCGTGCCATTGGGCAAAAGCAAAAAATACACAGCACTCATCATGTCCCTGCACGACAATGCACCGCAGGGCTATGAAGTGCGCCCCATAAGCGAGCTTCTCGACGAAGCACCCATCCTGCTACCCAAGCAGTTGGAATTGTGGCGCTGGATAGCCAAATACTACCTCTGCACCGAAGGTGAAATTTACAAAGCAGCCGTTCCACAGGGGCTTAAAGGAGAATTCAAGGCACGCACCGAACAGCGCATAAGAGTAGCAAAGGCATACACTCATGAGCGAGGCATAGAGCTTGCTCTCGCATCCCTTTCACGCGCACCGCGACAGAAGCGTCTGCTCAACACCTATCTGCAAGCTATCGGTGGTAATCCCTCCACACCCACAAAAGAAATATCCCGACACAAACTCTTAGAGATTGCAGGCGTCGCACCTGCAGTCTGCAAAGAACTTATAGAAAAGGGAATATTGGAGTGCTACGAAGTGGAGATAGGCCGCCTCGGTTGCGACGAGGATACCGTATCGGTCCCCAACGAGCTCAACCCCTTTCAGCAGAAGGCCTTTGAGAGCATAAAGGAGCAGTTCCGCAGCAAGAACACAGTGCTGCTGCACGGCGTAACCTCGGCCGGAAAGACCGAAATATACATACACCTTATAAAAGAGGCTATCGAGCGAGGCGAACAGGTGCTCTACCTGCTGCCCGAAATTGCCCTCACCAAGCAGATAGTAGAGCGTCTGAAACGCTTCTTCGGCAATCGCATAGGACTCTACCACTCGAAATTCTCCGACGCCGAGCGTGTGGAAATATGGAAAAAACAGTTGAGCGACACCCCCTACGATATAATATTGGGAGTGCGCTCCTCGCTATTCCTCCCATTCGAACGATTGGGACTGATAATCGTCGACGAGGAGCACGAGAACAGTTACAAGCAGCAGGAGCCTGCCCCACGCTACAACGCAAAGAATGCAGCCATAGTGCTCGCCTCGTTCTACGGCGCAAAGACACTGCTCGGCACAGCAACACCGGCCATAGAGAGCTACTACAACGCAACCACAGGAAAATATGGGCTTGTATCTCTCACCGAACGCTACCGTTCGATAAAAATGCCCCGCATAGAGGTGGTGGACATCGCCGAGCTGGGACGAAAAAAACAGATGGAAGGACAATTCTCCGACCCGCTGATAGAGGCCATGAGCTGTGCCCTAAAAGAGAAAAAACAGATAATACTCTTCCAGAACCGCCGAGGATATGCTCCCCTGCTCGAATGTCGCACCTGCGGATGGGTGCCCCGTTGCAAGCACTGCGATGTAAGCCTCACACTGCACAAAAGCGCCGGCAAACTCACCTGCCACTACTGCGGCTACACAATCCCCGCACCCAAAATGTGCCCCAACTGCGAAGAGTCCAACTTCATAAACTTAGGTTACGGCACCGAAAAGATAGAGGAGGAACTGAGCAATCTCTATCCCGAAGCACGCATAGCCCGCATGGATCTCGACACCACCCGCACCCGCACAGCATACGAAAAGATAATCAACGACTTCCAGCAGGGAAAGACCGATGTGCTCATAGGTACACAGATGGTCTCCAAAGGCTTGGACTTCGACAACGTGTCGGTAGTGGGAATACTCAATGCCGACATACTGCTCAACTACCCCGACTTCCGTGCCGCCGAGCGCTCCTTCCAGCTGATGGCACAGGTAGCAGGACGCGCCGGACGCAAGAGCGAACAGGGCACAGTCTACTTGCAGACAAAAAGCCCCGACTCACCAATCATACCCCTGATAGCCGACAACAACTATCTGCAATTCTACGACTCACAGTTGGGCGAAAGGATGCTATTCCACTACCCTCCCTATTACCGTCTGGTTTACGTGTATATGAAACACCGCGACATACGCCTGCTCGACGAAGCAGCCGAGAGATACGGTGCTGCAATGCGCGCCACATTCGGCATCCGCGTCCTCGGGCCCGACCTTCCCCCCGTAGCAAGAGTGCAACAGCAGTACATACGCAAGATAATGCTGAAGGTAGAGGCAGGAGTGTCGCAATACAAGGTAAACGAAGCACTCATATCCATCAGAGAGCAATTCCTCTCGCAGAAGCGGTACGCAAACATTACAATCTTTTATGATGTCGATCCACTATAAAAGTCTGTTTATAAGAACTCTATATATTGCATAAAAGGTATAAAATTCTTACATTTGCAAAAAAAATACAGAAATTGTGAAAAATACTACTAAAATCATCAGCGCACTGACAATTGCGCTTACACTACTGATGAACCTCGCATCATGTAGCGAAGAGATCGACAAGTCGAACCGTTACACATTTACCGGTGAGACAATAGCAGACTTCATCCTCAACCGCGAGGAGCGATTCAGCAAAATGATAACAATCCTGAAGCAGGCAGACATGATGGGACTACTATCAACCTACGGTACCTACACATTCTTCCTGCCCGGCGACTCGGCGATAGACACCTATCTGCGCGAACAGTTCGAAGCATGGGACACCACAAAGAACGACCCCAATCCCGCATGGACAGGCATCACATCGCCCTACCTCGAAGATCTCTCCGACTCAATGGCAGTAGTGATAGCAAAGACACACATTATCCCCTATGGCTACGAAATGGCACAGATGAGCGAAGGAGTAATAGACACCCGCAACTACAACGACCGCTATCTGAGCGTCAGTTTTGTAACCGTCGGCGAGAAATTCCGTATAATGATAAACAATCAGGCAGGAATAACCGAAGGCGACAACCTTGTAGAGAATGGTGTGGTACACATTGTGGACGAAGCTGTTGCTCCCTCATCAAACACCATCCCCAAGTTGCTTGACGACCAGCCCTACTTCTCGCTGATGTCGGCAGCCATACAAAAGACCGGCTTCAACACCAAGCTGCAGGAATACTTCTGCAAACTCAATGGCGAAGAATATAAATTGGGCGCAGAGCCTGCCAACTGTTTCGCATGCGGCAAGGGAATGGCACGCTACCCTCATAGCTATTATGCAAAATTTACAGGCTTCATAGAGACTGACGATGTCTTTGCCGCTGAAGGTATACACACAGTGGAAGAACTTCAGACATTTGCAGAAAAATATTACGGCACAGAGGACCGCGACAACCCCGAAAGCCCCAACAATGCCCTCTACAAATTCGTTGCCTACCACTTCCTCGAAAGAGAGCTCAACTACAACCTCATGGTGCAATACAACCTCGTACACGACAGCTACAAGAGCGAAAGTTCGGGAGGTATGGTTGCCAATGTCGACCGCGTGGACTACTTCGAGACAATGCTCGGCACAATGATCAAGGTGTGCAAACCCCTAAGCTGCGAAGACCCCTATCTGGCACAGAACATATTCCTCAACTTCTCACACAAGAACGCGAAGCAGTACGAGATGAAAAAGCACATCAATGTACGCATCATAGACCTGACATCGTTCACCACGATGGACGAGAAATATGCCCACTTCTCGGCAAACGCACTCAATGGTATCATACACCCCATTGACAAGATTCTTATATATAACGAGGACGAGATGAAAGGCAATGTACTCAACGAGCGTATGCGCTTCGATGTTGCATCACTGCTTCCCGAACTTACCAACAACGGTGTGCGCTATGGACGCTGGCAGCAGACAGGCGGCAAATGTACACACGGCGACTACAACATCCCTAACGGATACTGCAAGAACATTAAGATAAACGAACCTACAACCGAATGGCACTACTTCTGTCCCTACTCTTGGGGATGCAACTATCTTGGCGATGAGATTATCGTAGTTGGACAGTACGACTTTGAGTACCGTCTACCGCCAGTACCTGCAGGTACATACGAACTCCGCATGGGATATACATCTACAAGTATCCGCGCCATCACACAGTTCTATGTAGACGGTAAAGTAACGGGAATCCCCGTAGACCTCAGAATATACTTCAACGACGAGCGCATAGGCTGGATAAAGGACAGCGAAACTGAAGACAACGGAGTGGAGAACGACAAAGTAATGAGGAACCACGGCTATATGAAGGCTCCAGCATCGTACTACCGTCAGTCGGGCAATAAAGGCCTTGCACGCGACCAGGAGGGTGCCGGACGCATCATCATCACACAGAAATATTTCGACAACGGAGACCACTGGTTGCGCATGAAGAAGGTTGACGAGCCTCTCGACCGCGAATTCAACCACGACTACTTCGAACTTGTCCCCAAAGGTGTAATATCAAGCCACATTCCCGAAGACAGACTCTAACGGATTATATTATCAGACATCGGGCGCAGCGTATGCTATCATACGCTGCGCCCGATGTCTATGCAGTACAGAACTTTTATGCAATAGTTTAGAATTAATTGGTGTCCGGTTAAATTTCATTCTGCTTATGTTCTGGAACTCCTCCGTCTTCAAAAACAAGGTAAACAACTCTCCCTCTTGGATAAGCTAATC
>JAFYLO010000104.1 GCA_017557045.1 Bacteroidaceae bacterium
ACGATGGCAGATTTCCTACTCAACCGCAGCGAAGATTACTCCAATTTTATAAAAATTTTGGAGAAAGCAAATATGTTCGGACTGCTATCGACATGGGGCCAATATACCCTGTTCCTCCCTACCAACGAGGCAGTGAAACGCTATCTTGCAGAGCAGGATTCGCTCTATTGGGCAACCCGCGACGACAATGTCCCCTACGAGACAGGAATAACCTCGCCATTGCTGGAAGACCTCAGTGACTCGATGGCAACAGTAATTGCAAGGACACACCTTGTAGAAGCACGCTACCCGATGGCAGAAATGAGCGAGGGCACACTGCATCGCCGCAATTTCAACTACCGTTCGTTAGGTGTCAGCTACAAGGTGGTCGACGAACGCTTCTACATAATGATAAACAACCGCTCGGCCATCATTGACGGCGACAACGAAGTGGAGAACGGCGTTGTACATGTCATAGACTATGCAATATCTCCGATGTCGCGCAATGTGCCGGGATTGATAGATGAGTGTGGATATTTCTCGCTTTTCAGTGCTGCGCTGAAGGAGACAGGCTTCGCGGATTCGTTGTTGCTTGACAGGGACGAGGACTATGTGCCGATAAATTACAGTGATATGGGTTTTGATGGGGAAGCCGGTTATCTAAGGCAGGTCCTTGAAACAAAATTCTTCAAATACACTGGTTTTATCGAAACGGATGATGTATTCAATTCCAACGGCATTTATACCCTTGACGACCTTAAGGCGTTTGGCGAAAAGTGGTATGGAACCGAGGATAGTGGCAACTCTAAAAGCCATAAAAATGCTCTTTATAAATTTGTCAGTTACCACTTTGTTCCGCGCGAACTGGCATACAACGATATTCTTCTTTACAATATAAGATACAATAATGGGCGAGGTGAAAATTTCGATAGCGAAAATATAATGATTTCCGGCTTCGACCGTTACGACTATTTCGAAACAATGCAGGGGTCGCTGATGAAGGTTACAAAGCCACTCAGTACCACGCAGGGACAGGACATATTCATCAATTACAGCAAACGTGAAATGCCCTTTAATCCGGAAATGCGCAACCATGTGAATGTGCGCATAATTCCTCAGACAGAATTCTGCAATATAAAAAAGGAATATGCCGAATTCAGTTCTTTGGCTCTCAACGGTATTCTTCACCCGATAGATAAAATTCTCATTTACAACGAGGATGAAATGGTGGGCAACATCTTGAACGAGCGTATGCGCTTTGACCTTGCTGCGCTCATCCCCGAACTGCAGTGCAACAAAGTAAGGTATTATTCTCCTACGAAAAGTGGATACTCCCTCTATTATATTCCCGAAAATTATTCCAAAAATCTGAAATTCCATCAATCGCGCCCTCTGCTTTATTCCGCCGGTTCACAGTATCTTGGGTTATATTTTGGTGATTGTTTTGCGGCTGTTCGAGGGTTTGACGGTTCGTTCAAATTGCCCAATGTACCCCCGCGTACATACGAAATAAGGATAGCGCTTAATATTGGAGTTCTGCAAATGTATATTGACAATAAGGTTACGGGCATTCCTGTTGAATTCTATGATCCTGAAAGTGAAAAAGAGAAGATTGGCTATGTTTACGATGAATTGACAGATGATAATGGAGTAGAGAACGACAAGCAGATGCGCAACCGCGGATGGATGAAGGCACCAGATTCTTTTAATATATATACTTATAATGGTTGGGTGCCTGCGCGTAGTACCCAAAGTGGTCTACGTAAGGTATTGATAAGGGTATATTTGGGACCGGGTGACCACTGGCTCAGGATAAAGGATTTGGTGGAACACGTTTTTGAAATAGACTATATTGAACTTGTTCCGCTGAATATTATCAACGACCCTTTGAAGCCCGAAGACAGACATTGAAAGAGAAATGAAACGAAAATAAAAACTCTCCCTCTTGGCTAAGAGGGAGTACCCGAAGGGGGAGGGAGTTCGACTGAACACGCAAGCAAATTTTCAAACTCCTCCGTCCTAACGGCCACCTCCTCTTATCCAAGAGGAGGAGTATAAAAATAACACGAAAAATGAAACAAATAATGAAACAAATGATGAAACGAATACTCTACACACTCGCATTGGCCCTGTCAATCCTCGCCTGCACCGACGACATTGACAAAAGCAACCGCTTCACCTTCACAGGTGAGACGATGGCGGACTATATGCTCAACCGCAGCGACAGATACTCGCACATGATAACCCTCTTCAAACGTGCAGGGCTGTTCAGTCTGCTCAACACATACGGACAATACACACTTTTTCTGCCCGACAACGAGGCTATCGAAAGATTCCTTGCCGAGCAGGACAGCATATATTGGTCAACAAAGGACACCCCCGGATTCATAAACACCGGAATAACCTCGCCTCTTTTGGAGGAGCTTAGCGACTCGATGGCAAACGTGCTGTCGCGCACCCACCTTGTAGAGACCATGCACATGATGGCCGAAATGGGCGAAGGCGCGCTTCTCGACCGCAATTTCAACTACCGTCTCTTGGGTGTGAACTATGTGGTCAGAGGCGAGCAATATTATATAATGCTCAACAACAGCGCAGCCATCATCGGCGGCGACAATCAGGTAGAAAACGGAGTAGTCCATCTTGTTGATAAGGTCGTAGCGCCATCGTTGAAGAATCTGCCCGAACTTATATCTGCATATCCTTACTTCGGCATATTTACTGCCGCGCTGCACCGCACAGGCTTTGCCGATTCGCTGAAACTGGAGAATGATGACACATATATCCCCGAGCAACACACTATTCCCGGCAACGAAGAATATATGCTTGGCGATACATATGCCCCTGCAACAAAGTTCTATAAATTCACAGGCTTTGTTGAACCCGATGCTGTGTTCCGCAGTCATGGCATAGAGAATGTCGACGACCTTGCAGCCTTTGCCGAAAAGTGGTACGGCACCGAGGATAGGGATAATCCCCGAAGCCCACGCAATGCACTCAACAGGTTCGTATCGTACCACTTTGTGCCACGCGAAATGCCGCACAACAAGATAGTGCCATACGGCATATACAACGGACAGTTCAACTTGGACGATGCAATGCCCGTCAACTACGACCGCTACGACTACTTCGAGACTATGCAGGGTACCATGATGAAAGTGATGAAGCCCCTGAGCCGTCCCGAAGGCAGGGATACATACATCAACTTCAACAAACGCTTGTCGCCGTTCAACACAGACATGCACAGGCATCTTAGCGTGCGCGTCATTCCCTTGACCGAGTTTATACAGATGCGCGAAGAGTACGCCCGCTTCGACCAGATGGCAACCAACGGCATTGTGCATCCTATAGACAGGATACTTGTCTACAACGAAGACGAAATGGCGGGAAACATCCTCAACGAGCGCATAAGGATAGACGCAGCAAGCCTCCTGCCCGAACTTCAGTGCAACGCTGTGAGGTACACTATTTACAAAATATTCAACATCCCTGATGTCTACAGCGATAAGCTGAAAATAACGAGCGGGTATGTCTCATACGTTTCGCAAGGACATGGTATACTGAGCTACAACTCGGACCGCATCGTTCTCGAAGAAAACTTTGACATTGAATTTACATTGCCGCCCCTGCCTGCTCGCGTTTACGAAGTGCGTCACGGAATGTCCTCCAGCGAACGCAAGGGAACGGAAAGCGTAAGGCTCATGCAAGTGTATATCGACGGTAAGCCCGAAGGGATTCCATACGATATATGCTGCAATGTTCTTGGTTATGTACATGATGATGCAACCAATGACAAAGGCATAGAGAATGACAAGCAGATGCGCAACCTCGGATGGATGAAAGGTCCAGTCTCCGTGACTTTTAAAAATCAGACAGCGCGAAACTCCGCACACAGGAGGAAGATTGTCACAAGGAAATATTTCGGTCCCGGTCGACACAAGATAAGATTCCGCTATTTGGGCGGGAACACAGGTGTTTTCAATAGTGACTATGTAGATTTTGATTACATAGAGCTTGTACCGTTGCACATAGTAAATGACCCTACAAAACCCGAGGACAGATACTAAAAGCCCCGAAGGGGCGACATTATAAAGCGTAGTCCGTAAGGGCTATGAATGAACGTAAGGGCTACGTATGAACGCAAGGGCTCTGAATGAACGTAAGGACTACGTATGAACGCAAGGACTATGTATGAAAATCAAAAACCAACAAAGCCCTGCAAGTGGCGACACAAAAACGAGATTGTTTAACATGAAACGAATACTCTACATACTCGCAATATCCTTGTCAATCCTCGCCTGCACAGACGACATTGATAAGAGCAACCGCTTCACCTTCACAGGTGAAACGATGGCGGACTATATGCTCAACCGTAGCGAGAAGTATTCGCATATAATAAAGCTTTTCGAGAAGGCAGAAATGTTCGGCTTTCTATCCACCTATGGACAATACACACTCTTCCTACCCGATAACACAGCTGTGGAAAAATACCTTGCCGAGCAGGACAGCATCTATTGGGCGACAAAAGACAGTGAAAATCCTATATACATTGGAATAACCTCGCCGCTTATAGAAGAGCTTAGCGACTCAATGGCAAACGTGCTTGCCCGCACCCATCTGCTTTCTGCACGCTTTCACACCGCAGATATGGGTGAGGGGGCAATGGGTACACGCAACTTCAATAAACGCTATTTGGGAGTGAACTACAAAGCAACAGATGAAGATTTCCATATTCTTATAAATAATTTATCAGCTATCACACATGGTGACAATGAGGTTGAAAATGGAATTATTCATATAGTTGACAGGGTGATTCCTCCAACGCAAAAAAATGTAGCTGAACAGATAGCATCGTGCAGTTTCTTTAAGATATTCACGGCAGCCATCAACGAAACGCGCTTTTGCGACTCGCTTAGGCTCGATATGGACAACACATACTTGCTTGCAGATGTTCCTGCGCTCGGCTACAACGGCCAGTCGAATATGGCTATATATCCAAAATCGAAGCACTACAAATACACAGCGTTTGTAGAAGCAGATGACCTCTTCGCTAAGAATGGCATTTACACCTTGGACGACCTGAAAGCATTTGCCCGAAAGTGGTACGGCTTCGAGGATAGCGATAACCCGCGCAGCCCAAAGAACGCGCTCTACAAATTCGTGGCCTATCACTTCATAGAACGCGAACTTATATATAACGAGCTTATCCCACACAATATAGACAAATATCACTATAACAGCGAACATGCAATGTTGCCCGGCAGTGCAAGATATGACTATTTCGAGACTATGGCCGGCAATATCATTAAGGTTGAAAAGCCTCTTGGCACCGTAGATGGAGCAAATGTATATATAAATTACAACAGACGCGAAGCGCCTTTCAATAAAGAAATGCACAGCCATCTAAGTGTGCGCGTCGTTCCGCTAAGCGAATTTACGGCAAGCAAAGAAGAATATTCTATGTTCAACCAAATGACACACAACGGAATAATACATCCCATAGACAAAATACTCGTTTATGACGAGGACGAAATGGCGGGCAATATCCTTAATGAACGCATAAGGATAGACGCAGCATCACTTATACCCGAACTACATTGCAACGCTGTGCGCTTCAACTATCCGTCGCAGATGCCCCTCCCATCGGAGTATAACATCCCCAATGAATATAGCAACAGCATTCATGTGCGGAGCGGCCGTTTGCTTTACGATGTAGGTGTAAGCTCCTATTTTGGCGACATTTTGAGATTAGACGATGTTTTTGATGTATCGTTCCGATTGCCTCCCTTGCCTAACCGCACATACGAAATACGTTTCGGGTATTATGTGAGTGCAAGCACGACGAAAGGGCGTAATCTGGTGCAAGTGTATGTAGATGGGAAGGTGGCCTCGTTGCCCGAAGATATAGGGGTTTTGTCGAGCTCGTACGAAAAAGGGTGGATAGCTGATAGCGACACATACGACAATGGAGCGGAGAACGACAAGCAAATGCGATTGAAGGGATATATGAAAGCTCCCGATGTCTTTCGCACTGCATACAACGCGAGTGCCAGGGATGATGCCTCGCACTTCAGGCGCATAGTATCTACGCAATACATTGGCAATGGCGACCATTGGATAAGGTTCAGAAATATCAGTGATAATAAATGTACTTTGGAATTGGATTACATAGAACTTGTGCCGCTGAAAGTTGTCAGCGACCCTTTGAAGCCTGAGGACAGACATTAAAAGAGAAATGAAACGAAAATAAAAGCTCTCCCTCTTGGCTAAGAGGGACATTGCGTAATAAGCAATGTTTGCCTTATGCGAAGCTCGGCTGCGCTCGTTTACAATTGCAAGCAAGCTCGCATTGTACTCGCTGGCACGAGCTTTGCGACGACGGGAGCTTTA
>JAFYLO010000105.1 GCA_017557045.1 Bacteroidaceae bacterium
CTGGTACGATATTACTTTCGAGGATGGGTACTTCGGTTTTCCGAAACTGAAGGGCATGAAAAAGATAGGACGCCTTTGGCAGGATAAACGATGAATGATAAGCAGACGGGCGGTTCTCCTGCATTCGGAGAGCCGCTTTTTTCGTAATATTTCTCAACAAAAACCGCCTTCAACAAAAAAAACGAAAATTTGTTGAGCCTATTTGCCCTTTTATCATTTTTTTGGATTACCTTTGGGAGATTTAATTTGCATAAATTGTATTTATACCAAAATAACTTTTATAAATTTATAGAAAAATGGCTATCAACAGACGTAATTTTCTAAAAGCTTCAGGAGCGTTGGCAGCATTGTCTATCGTTCCTCGTCACGTGTTGGGTGGTAATGGTAACATTGCACCAAGTGACCAATTGACAAAAGGTATCATTGGTGTCGGCGGTATGGGCCGTGGTCACTACGGATACGCAAACACACGTTTGGTTGCAATTTGCGACTGCGACAAGAAACACTTGCAGCAGGGTCTCGACCTCGCTAAGCAGAAGGCTGCTGCCGGCGACAAGAAGGTAGATGCCAATCCCAAGGCTTACGAGGATTGGAGAGAACTGGTTTACGATCCCAATGTGGATATCGTACACATTGCAACTCCTCCCCACTGGCACGCATTGCAGGCTATTGAGGCTGCAAAGGCTGGTAAGGATATCTGGTGCGAGAAACCCATGACACGTACCATCGGTGAAGGTAAGAGAGTGCGCGAGGCTGTTCAGCAGAACAACCGTGTATTCCGTCTGAACACATGGTTCCGTTTCAAGGATACATTCTATGGTCTCGGTACACCTGTTGAGCCTTTGAAGAAGCTCGTAGCAAGCGGTCTTCTCGGATGGCCCTTGAAGGTTACAATTTCTAAGCACACCGGTTTCGACTGGAAATTCTATTGGGTAGGTAAGGATAAGCTCGAACCCCAGCGCATCCCCGCAGAGCTCGACTACAACATGTGGCTCGGTCCGGCTCCCTACAAACCCTACAACGCTCACCGCGTACACCAGACATTCCGTGGTTATTGGGATTACGATGGTGGTGGTCTCGGCGACATGGGACAGCACTACATGGACCCCGTACAGTACTTCCTCGGCAAGGACAACGAGAGCCCCGTTAAGGTTGAGGTTGACGCACCCCAGCAGCACTCAGATGCAATCGGTACATGGCGTTCAGTTACATATACTTACGCAGACGGCTGTCAGATTGTACTTTGGGGAGGCGACTACGGTAACCCCAATACTCCCTACATCGCAGGTCCCAAGGGTAACGTATACAATAACTTCGTTTGCGATATTCCCGATTGGCAGAAGAAACTTGCTGAGTTCCCCGATCCTCTGCCCCAGAACACTGACTTTGAGGAGTGCGTAAGAACACGCCAGAAGTTCGCTCTGAACGAAGAGAACGGCCACCGCAGCTGTACACTCGTGAATATGGGTATCGTAGCTTTGCAGTTGAACCGCACACTCGAATTCGACTCAGAGAAAGAAGAGTTCGTAAACGACGATGCAGCAAACGCACTCGTTTATCAGCCCATGAGAGGTCCTTGGAAATTATAATCTTATAAAAGCAAATAAAAATGAGACAATATAAAAGTATTATACTTACACTCCTCGTTGCTCTCTTCTTCGGCCTCAATGCAAACGCACAGGGTTCTGAAAGAGCGGTAACAACTAAGATTGGAGACGCGCTCAATATGTTGCCCGCCGACACACAGGCAAAGTACAACAAACTTATGGGCGATATTGCCGAGACAGGCGCAGAGGGCATCAAGATGCTTCTCGGTTATTTGAACAAGCAGGACGACACACGCCGCCTTGCAGAGTATGCAATCAACGGTTACGTTTCATTCGTTGCCGACCCTAAATTCGACGCTCAGAAACGTCAGATTGTTGTAGATGCAATCAAGGCAGAGTATGACAAAATCAACAAACAGCTTACAGGCGATAACATCAAGGATTCTGAGACAAAGCCTCTCTTGGTTTCAAACAAAGAGTTCTTGGTTCGTCAGTTGCAGTTCCTCGGTGTAATCAAGCCCACTCGCGAGGTAGTTGTTGTAGCTAAGAAGAGCGAGAAAGAATATGCTAAGGAGCTCAAGGCTGCCGCTAAATTGGAGCCCAACTTCGCAAACAACGCAGCACGTTGCGTGGCAATCAGCAATTACATTGAAGGTGTAGGCATCGAGGCAGGTCAGAAGACTATCCTCAAAGCGTTGAAGGACGACTGCCGTCAGTATCGTCTTGCAACAATCTACGCTATTGACGCAAATGCAGTAAGCGAGGAGGCTATCAAGCCCATCATGGATGCTGCTACAAAGAAGATTGCAAAGGCTAAGGATTGTGTAAAGGTAGACCTTCTCTACTGGATGGGCAGCCACCCCGCAATCGCCAACACAGCACTCATTACTCCCTTGCTCTCATCAGCAAATGCTGAGGTAGTAGAGGCTGCTGCTTGGACATTGGCACGTATCGCTAACCCCGACAACATTGCAGATGTAGCAAAATTGCTCGCATCAGCCGATGCTGACAAGGTAGCTCTTGCCGAGAAGGTTCTCAAGTCTTACAAAGGCAACGTTTGCCAGCCTGCAGTTGCAGTTGAGGGCAAGACAGCACAGGGTGAGACAGCAACTCTTAACCTTATCTCTGCACGTAAAGACGCATCTTTCAACGCACTCGTAAACGAGAAGTTGAACGCTGAGGACGCAGCTGTTAAAGACGCTGCTTACAAAGCATTGAAAGACGTTTCTACAAAAGATAACCTCGGTTCGCTTTATGCTCTTATCGAGAAGTGCGATGCAAAATATGTTCCCGCAGTTCAGGATGCTATCCTCGCAGCAATGTCAAGCATGAGCAAAGAGGAGCAGTTCAAGACTATCAGCGCAAAGAAAGCTACTGTTGCAGCAAGCAAGCAGAACCTCTACTGGCCCATCGTCTTCAAGACAGCCAACAACCAGCAGCTTCTTGCTATCTGCAACGACCTCGTTGCAAAGAAGGACAACAACCTCCTTTCAGCAGCGTTCGAGGCATACATGAAGAGCATCTCAAACAGCTTTACAGGTGCACAGCGTCTCTTGATGTACCGCAACGCAATGGGCTTCGCAACAAACGATGGCCAGAAGGTAAGAGTTCTTCAGGCTGTAGCCAAGACAAATACATTCCTCGGTATCATCTACGCAGGCCAGTTCATCGAAGTTCCCGCATTGCAGCAGGCAGCAGCTCAGGCTGTTCGCGTACTCGCATTGGGTAACATCGAGTTCAACGGCCCCGAGGTAGTAGCGCTTCTTAAGCGTGCCGCTGAGGTAATCAAGGGTGGCGATGCTATCTATGAGGTTCCCGCAATCAAACAGCACCTTGAGAAACTTGCAAAACTCAACGAGACAGGTTTCGTGACAATGTTCAACGGTAAAGACCTTACAGGCTGGAAGGGTCTCCTTGCAGCTCCCTACGACAACCCCTACCAGCGTGCAAAGCTCAACAAGACAAAGCTCGCTAAGCTTCAGAAAGAGGCAAACGAGGCTATGGCAAAGAGCTGGTCGGCAGTTGACGGTACAATCCTCTTTAACGGTCAGGGCAGCAGCCTCTGCACAGAGAAGCAGTATGGTAACTTCGAAATGTATGTAGACTGGATGCTTTACGATGGCAAAGAGCCCGATGCAGGTATCTATCTCCGTGGTACACCTCAGGTACAGATCTGGGATACACGTCGCACAGACGTAGGTGCTCAGGTAGGTTCAGGCGGTCTCTACAACAACAGTGTAAACGCTAACAAGCCCCTTAAGGTTGCCGACAACCCCGTAGGTCAGTGGAACAGCTTCTATATCAAGATGACAGACGAGCGCGTAACAGTATATCTCAACGGTGAACTCGTTGTTAACAACGTAATCATGGAGAACTACTGGGATCGTTCACTCCCCATCATCCTCAAGGAGCAGATTGAGCTTCAGGCACACGGTAGCAAGGTAGCTTATCGCAACCTCTACATCAAGGAACTTCCTCAGGCTGAGCCTTATCAGCTCTCGGCGCAGGAGAAGAAAGAGGGCTTCAAACTCCTCTTCGACGGTACATCACTCAATGAGTGGCAGGGCGACAAGACAAACTACGCTACAGAGAACGGTACAATCGCAG
Source organism: Bacteroidaceae bacterium (assembly GCA_017557045.1). Taxonomy (GTDB): domain Bacteria; phylum Bacteroidota; class Bacteroidia; order Bacteroidales; family Bacteroidaceae; genus HGM04593. The sequence continues at coordinate 4,155 of JAFYLO010000105.1, forward strand.
TTCGCAAGCGTGGTAGCGGTTTCGGTAACCTCTATACAAAAGAGGAGTACGGCGACTTCATCTTCCGCTTCGAGTTTAAACTCACTCCCGGTGCCAACAATGGTGTAGGTATCCGTACCCCCATGGGCAAGGATGCAGCTTACCACGGAATGGAGCTTCAGATTCTTGACCACTTCAACCCCATCTACACATCATGGTTGAAGCCCTACCAGCACCACGGTTCAGTTTACGGTGTTATCGCTCCCAAGGTATTCGATGCTTGCAAACCCGTTGGCGAGTGGAATACAGAGGAGGTATATGCTAAGGGTGACTACATCCGCATCACTGTAAACGGCATTGTTATCACAGAGGGTAACATCCGCGAAGCATCTGAGAATGGTACAAAGACACGCGACGGTCTGCAGCACCCCGGTTTGCTCAACAAGAAGGGCTACATCGGATTCCTCGGACACGGTTCAGAGCTTTGGATTCGTAATGTACGTATCAAGAGCCTCGACAAGAAGTAATTCTCTACTTCTCATATAAATACACAGAAGCCTCCAAACAGAGGCTTCTGTTGTGTTTATATATATTGGTGTCCGGTTAATTTTTGACATTTATAGGTAGTTCTTTATATTTGGATTTTCGCGGGGATTCCGTTCTTTCTGTGCCGACAGAAAGAACCAAAGAGCTCTGCGCATGGGCGCTTTTTTAACGGCATCCGAAGCTGATGACTTTTGGGGCTGCGGAACTCGCTCACTGCGTTCGCTCAAACAGTCCTCGCCTTTATCCAAAAGTCATTGACGCCGTCTGCCTAAAAGCTTAATGCGCATCAATGAACCTATCAATGAAAAAAAAGGGGCTTGTACTGACTTGAATCTTTAATGTAAAACAGTTTAAATGCGTTTACCGGACAGTAATAATTTATATATAAGGTGTAATCTGTTAATAAACAGTTTTATGGAGTGCGAAAATATAAACAACCAGCTTCTAAATGGGCGTATAGCAAATGAATTTCGAAAATTTAGCAAAAAAAGTGGCTCAATTGTGTGATTATATAATAAATAAGTGGTAAATTTGCACGCTGAAAAATAATCACTAAACATATAAGGAACTTATAACTTAATTAATGAAGAACGACAACCTTAAAAACCAGTACCGCGTAAATGAGCAGATCCGTGCACGCGAAGTACGTATTGTCGGTGAAGATGTAGAGTCTATAGTAATGCCCTTGAACAAGGCGTTGGCATTAGCCGAGGAAAAAGAGCTTGACCTTGTGGAGATATCTCCCAATGCAACTCCTCCTGTTTGCCGATTGATAGAGTATTCAAAGTTCCTTTATCAGTTGAAGAAACGTGCCAAGGAGCAGAAGGCAAAGCAGGTGAAGATAGAGGTGAAGGAGATTCGTTTCGGACCTCAGACCGATGAGCACGACTATAACTTCAAACTGAAACATGCCATCAGCTTCCTTCAGGACGGCGACAAGGTGAAGGCTTATGTCTTCTTCAAAGGTCGCTCGATTCTCTTCAAAGAGCAAGGCGAAGTGCTTCTGCTCCGTTTCGCAAACGACCTTGAGGAGTATGGCAAGGTAGATATGATGCCTGTACTCGAAGGAAAGCGCATGACAATAATGCTCTCGCCCAAAAAGGCTCAGGCTCCCAAGAAGGCGCAGGCTCCTGCGAAGGAGGCAAAGCCCGAACAGAAGACAGAAACAAAAAGCGAGTAATGTTGGATAGTACATTACCGTATATATATTAACATTTTAATTTTTAAGAAATGCCAAAAGTTAAGACTAACTCCGGTGCCAAAAAAAGATTCGCTCTTACCGGAACGGGTAAAATCAAGAGAAAACATGCTTATCACAGCCACATTCTGACAAAGAAAACAAAGAAGCAGAAACGCAACCTCGTTAAGTTTGCAGTTCTCGATTCTTCTAACGTAAAGAGTGTTAAAGAGTTGTTGGCTCTGCGCTAAGTAATTAATTATTAACCGAATGTTTTTAGCCTAAAGACCGCATCAGAGAGCGGCGCTAACATTCAAAAAAAAGAAAACTATGCCAAGATCAGTAAATCACGTTGCTTCAAGAGCAAGAAGAAAGAAAATTTTAGGTTTGACCAGAGGTTACTTTGGTGCAAGAAAGAATGTATGGACAGTAGCCAAGAACACTTGGGAGAAGGGTCTTACATACGCATTCCGCGACCGTCGTAACAAGAAACGCGAGTTCCGCGCATTGTGGATACAGCGTATCAACGCAGCTGCACGCCTCGAGGGTATGTCATACTCACAGTTGATGGGTGCATTGCACAAGGCTGGTATCGAGATCAACCGTAAGGTTCTCGCTGACCTCGCAATGAACAATCCCGCAGCTTTCAAAGCTATCGTTGACAAGGTAAAGTAAACCTTTTGCAAAAAATACAAACAGCCGGCAACCAATAGCCGGCTGTTTTGTTATATATACAGTTTCTTAATCAATGCATTAGAATTTGTTTGATTTTTTTTGCTAAAAAAATACGACAATAAATTTGCATTTACATTTTCAAGTTGTATATTTGCCATAGGTTTTGCTGCATTGCATTGACTGGGAAACTCATCAATTATATTCAGAAAACCGAGGTCGGTTTCATTCTCAATGGCGGGCCACGCCTTCGGGTAGCTTTATGCCGGTGGATTACAAAGAGGTGGAACTCTCAAATCTTACTTACTCGGAGTTTCGTCGTTCTATCGGTGTAGCAAAACTTTTTTGGAATACAGCAGGTCGTGTCAATAGGCACGGCCTGTCTGCTTTTTACCGAGTGTGATTTCTTTGTTGCATTTCCTCTGCAATTATCTCTTTTTGCATGATTCTTTATAAAAATTTACTGTTATATAGTAATTTTAAGCGTTGAAAGTGTTAAAATCGTCGTTTTTTATTGCTGTGTTGCACAGTCTGAGTAATTTTGTGCAGTTTTAAAAACATAGTAATAATTTAAAAAGACAAAAATGAAAAAATTATTCACGACAATTGTAATGGCAGCTTTTGCTGTTGCATCATTCGCAGGAGGTCTGCTCACAAACACTAACCAGCATTCTGCATTTGTTCGCAACCCTGCACGTTTCGCTTCACTTGGAATAGACGCTGTTTACTTCAACCCCGCAGGTACAGCTTTCCTTCAGGATGGTTGGCACCTTTCTGCTAACTGGCAGATGATCTGGCAGCAGCGCGATGCTATCAACGCTAAGACCGACACAAAATACAATGGTGAGGTTTATGTTCCCGCGTTGCCTACTTTCCTTGCTGCATACAAGACAGGTGACTGGACATTCTCTGGTTTCTTCGGTGTTCCCGGCGGTGGTGGCAAATGTGAGTTTGCTGATGGTCTTCCCAGCTTCAACGGCCTTGCAAGCATGGCTGCTGGCGGTCTTCCCGGAAGCTCTGAGTTTACATCTACACAGTATGTATTCGCTTTGCAGCTCGGTGCAGCTTACAAAATCAATGACAACCTCTCTGCTTTCGCAGGTGTTCGCGGTAACTACACATCTGCTAACTATGAGGGTAAGATAGGTGCTTCAATGCCTACAGCTAATGGTAATGTCCCTGTATTTGGTATCGACCTCGACCTCGATCAGAGCGGTATTGCGTTTGCTCCCGTTGTAGGTATCGACTACAAGGTTGGCAACTTCAACTTCGCAGCTAAATACGAGTTCCGCGCTATTACAACAGTTGAGAACGAGACAAACACATTCGGTCTTTCTCAGATGAATGCAGCAACAGGTCAGATGAACAATATGGATCTTACCAACCCTGCAATCTTGAACGCAGCTATGGCTGCAAGCCCCACACTCGGCGCACTCGCAGGCTTTGCTGATGGCAACACACTCCGCAACGATGCTCCTGCAATGCTTTCACTTGCAGGTTCATGGCAGGCTCTTCCCCGTCTTCAGGTAATGGCAGGATGGAACTACTACTTCGACAAGGATGCTAAGGTTGAGTCACTTATGGGTGGCGACAACATGAGAAAGCTCTCTCGCAACACATTCGAGTATCTCTTCGGTGCCGAGTATCAGTTGACAGACAAGTTCCTTGTGAGCGCAGGTATCCAGTTTACTAACTTCGGTATCAACGACAACTATACAAGCGACCTCGGCTTCACAAACGACTCATTCATGACAGGTGTAGGTGGCAAGTACAGCCTCACAGACAAAGTTGACATCAACTTCGGTTACTGCTACGCAAACTACGCTCCCGACAACTGCGTGAAGAATGCAGGTACTCCTATGGAGACTAAGACACGTTACGAGCGTAAGACACACAATGCTACAATTGGTGTAGACTTCCGTCTCTAATAAAACCAAGAATAGATAGGGCTGTTTATATAGCCTGTCGAAATATGAAAACATCACAATAAATCTTTTATTGTGATGTTTTCTTGCTGTTACTTTCTGCAAAAAACTGTATCTTTGCGGTTGCCTGCGTATATATATATACTTGCCGGTGCAATATGAAATATATTATCATTAGGAACAATGGCTGATTACTCATCTGTATTTTTTCAGAAACTTCCCAAATATATGCTCACAAAACAGAACCAGACGATGATGGTGCTGTTCGTGTCGTTGTTTGCGGTTGTATTTATAAATATCTTCAAGCCCTTCGGCTCCGAAGATTGGATGATAAAAGGTAAATTTACAAGCACCCAATATCTTGTGTGGTCGACGATACTCGTCTGCATGGGTATGAGCATTGTAGCCATAAGCCGAGTGATAATGTATCACTATGGCAAGAAGGCTACCCACAAGATAACTGTACTCAAATATATCTGTTGGGTTATAGTAGAATTGCTGCTGCTCTCTGCTGCATTCACGCTGCTTGCACTTATAACCAGTTACGGAGGCGCAGTGCGCGACCCGCTCGAAATATACAAGAATGCGTTGCAGAATACAGTCTTTATTCTCTTCATTCCATACCTGATAAGTATAATGTACCTCTCCTATCAGGACAAAAGTGCCAAACTGCGCACAATCATGGAAGAGAATCTTGGAAACAAATCAACCTCCTTTATCTCTTTCCGCGACGAGAGGGGAGTGCTTCAACTTACAGTAGCTAAAGAGAATCTGTTGTACATAGAGTCCGCCGACAACTATATATCAATCTGGTACCTTAAGAATGAACAGCTGAAGAAACAGCTTATCCGTATAACCCTCAAAGAACTTGCCGCACAACTTGCCGATACTGAAATTGTACGTTGCCACCGCTCCTTTATGGTCAATTTGGCACAGGTGAAAGTTTTGCGCCGCGAAAAGGAGAATATGTTCATAGAACTTGGGTACGCAGGGCTGAAAGAGATTCCAATCTCAAAGACATACGGCGAGGCTGTACTTAAAAGAATAATCCCAATGGAAAAATAAAAGAGACACATATATATGAAAAGAGTAGCAATCTTCGCATCAGGTTCGGGTAGTAATGCCGAAAATATAGCAAATTATTTTAAGGGTTCAGACGCAGTAGAGATATCCCTTATACTTGCCAATAATCCCGAAGCATACGTGCTTGAAAGAGCCAAAAAATTGGGGATAGAGTCAGTCGTTGTAACAGGCAAAGAGTTCCGTGCAGCCGACAAGGTGCTCGAAATTCTGAAAGAACGCAATATCGACTTTATAGTTCTTGCAGGCTTTCTTCTGCTTGTTCCTGCAAAATTGATAGAGGCTTATCCCGGAAAAATTGTCAACATCCATCCTGCGCTGCTGCCCAAACATGGCGGTAAAGGAATGTATGGTGATCATGTGCACGAAGCAGTGGTTGCGGCCGGCGACACAGAGAGTGGAATAACAATACACCTCATCGACGAGCGTTACGACTGTGGCACGACATTCTTCCAGGCAACCTGCCCGGTGCTCCCCACTGACACCCCCCACGATGTTGCGGAAAAGGTTCATGCACTCGAATACGAACATTTCCCCCGCGTGATAGAAGAGATAATTGCCACATTGGATAAATAATCATGGAGGTGCTATAGATTACAAATTTATATAACCGCCACAAAATCATACAAACGGGCTGTATCAAAAAGGTACAGCCCGTTTGCATATCATAAGAAAAATATAACTATCCTTGCAATTAAAGAATTAAAAGAGTACATTTGCCTGATACATTGTAGACAATTGTAAACAGAGTATCTTCTATGAATACTCACAAATAGTTGCAATATGAAAATATCAAAGATAGAACACCTCGGCATCGCCGTACCCAGCATAGAGGAGGCATTGCCATACTATGAAAATGTACTCGGATTCTCCTGCTACAACATAGAGACAGTAGAGGAACAGAAAGTGAGAACCGCATTCCTTAAAGTCGGTGAAACAAAGATTGAACTTCTCGAACCGACATCCCCCGAAAGCACAATAGCCAAATTCCTTGAAACCCGCGGACAGGGCATACATCACATTGCTTACGCCGTAGAGGATGGAGTGCAGGAAGCACTCATTGAGTGCGAAGAAAAAGGGGTACGCATCATTGATAAAGTTCCAAGAGGCGGAGCAGAGGGATTGAATATAGCCTTCCTGCATCCGAAGTCCACGCAAGGCGTGCTTACGGAACTGTGTGAAGAGAAAAAGTAACCGTTCAAATAAAATAAAGAAATGAGCAAACAATTCGAAAAAATTAAACAGCTCGTCGAAATGCGTGCAAAAGCACGCTTGGGCGGCGGAGAAAAAGCAATAGAAAAACAGCACGAACGTGGCAAATACACCGCACGTGAACGTATAGAAATGCTGCTCGACAAAGGCAGTTTCGAAGAGACAGATATGTTTGTAACCCACCGTTGTACCAATTTCGGTCAGGAGAAAAAGAGTTTCCTCGGCGATGGAATTGTAACCGGATGCGGTACCATCGATGGTCGTCTCGTATATGTCTTTGCACAGGACTTCACCGTATTCGGCGGCTCGCTCTCCGAGACAATGGCGCAGAAAATATGCAAGATAATGGACATGGCCATGAAGATGGGCGCGCCCGTCATCGGCATCAACGATAGCGGCGGCGCACGCATACAGGAGGGTATCAACTCCCTCGCAGGTTTTGCCGAAATATTCGAGCGTAATATTCTCGCCTCAGGTGTAATTCCCCAAATATCAGGAATCTTCGGCCCCTGCGCAGGTGGAGCGGTATATTCGCCCGCACTTACCGACTTTACACTGATGACTGAGGGTACATCATATATGTTCCTTACAGGCCCCAAAGTGGTAAAGACCGTCCTCGGCGAACAGGTAACGCAGGAAGAACTCGGCGGCGCAAGCGTGCACGCCGGAAAATCGGGCGTAACACACTTCACCGCAGCAACAGAGGAGGAGGGTATGATGCTCATTCGCAAACTGCTCAGCTATATTCCACAGAACAACAAGGAGACAACACCTGTGCAGCCTTGCGATGATCCTGTCAACCGCAAGAGCGACCTGCTGAACGAAATAATACCCGACAACCCCAATCAGGCATACGATATGTACAGAGTGATAGGCGAGATTGTCGACAACGGCGAATTCCTCGAAGTACACCGCGACTACGCACAGAACATCATCGTAGGCTTTGCCCGCATGAATGGTAAATCCGTAGGAATCGTAGCCAACCAACCCTGCCGCTATGCAGGTGTGCTCGATTGCAACGCATCGCGCAAAGGTGCCCGTTTCGTGCGCTTCTGCGATGCCTTCAACATCCCCCTTGTAACTCTCGTCGATGTTCCCGGATTCCTTCCCGGAACCGCACAGGAATACAACGCGGTAATTCTCCATGGAGCAAAGCTCCTTTACGCTTACGGCGAAGCAACCGTACCCAAAGTAACCGTTACGCTGCGCAAATCCTATGGCGGCTCACACATAGTGATGGCCTGCAAGCAGTTGCGTGCCGATGTCAACTACGCATGGCCCAGCGCCGAAATAGCTGTGATGGGTGCCGCCGGTGCTGCTGAAGTGCTCTATGCAAAAGAGATTAAAGCCGCCGAAGATCCCAAAGCCCTGCAAGCAGAAAAAGAGGCAGAATACAACGAACTTTTCGCGAACCCTTATCAGGCTGCGAAGTATGGCTATATCGACGATATAATAGAGCCGCGCAACACTCGCTTCAGAGTAATTCGCGCACTCGCACAGCTCGAAAGCAAACGTCAGAGCCTGCCCGAAAAGAAGCACGGTAATATCCCCCTTTAGTCACCCTTCAAACAGATACGATTATGGAAGAAAAGGACAAAAAAATCGACAATGCCACAGTTGCAGCCATTGCAATGGCACTCAGCGCATACTGCGGCGACAACATACACGACGAAGAGAGCGGCATTATCACCATCACCTACGTTAACAAGAACTGGAATAATTACAGGGTGGTTCTATAAATTATTTAACATGATTGAAGTTGCTGTCACTCGCTGTGCAATCTGTGAACAAGTTCACATTGCGCTCGTTTAACCGCAACTTTCGCGGCGATTTTTGAGTTTATTTCGAGTATATTGTTTGTTTTTACGATGGCGCAACCTTTGTGTTGCAACAGAGTAAAAATGAAGAAGATGCCGGAATAAAACAAAAAGCGACCGAAATAGAATGCACCCGGATAAGAAATATTGATTAATAATTTATAGAACCACCCTGCAAATAATAAAGCTATGAAAGAGTACAAATATAAGATAAACGGAGAAGAATACAACGTAACAATCAACGATGTATCCGACAC
>JAFYLO010000106.1 GCA_017557045.1 Bacteroidaceae bacterium
GAGGTATTTTGAGTAGATTTTCTTTGTTGTGTTGCAGGGAATAACGGGCTATTTCCAAAAAATAAGAAAGAAAAGATGCCGAAAGTTGCGATTAAGCGAGCGCAATGTGAACTTGTTCACAAATTGCAAAGCGAGTGAAAGCAACTTCGATAACATCAAATAGACTCAATCGACGCCAAACCGAGTGCCATACAAGCTTGCTTGATATGGCTGAGGTGCGAAGGAGATAAACTCTGTTAAATAAGCCGAAATAACATTGCAAATATAGAAATATTTTCCAATAAAATTCAAACAGCTTCTGAAACTATTGCTTGTGTTTTTATTCAAACTCCCTCCCCCTTTGGGTACTCCCTCTTATCCAAGAGGGAGAGTTGTTTACCTTGTTTTTGAAGACGGAGGAGTTCCAAAACATAAGCAGAATAAAAATTTACCAGACAGCAATAATTTATTAAAGAGCTATCTTTTTGCCTTCTATGCTGAATCCTCTGAGAAGGTCTGCAACCGGCATTCTCTTTTTTCCTGGTATCTGTAGCGAGGTCAGATGCAGGTAACCGTCAGCTATGGCAACCTTGATGTACGATTTTCCGTCACTCAGTATGGTGCCGATGCTCTCGTTTACTTTGCAGATTTCCTTTTTTGTTTCATAGACTTTTATTGTGGTGATGTTTCCTTCGCCGTCTGTGAGGTCGGTCCATGCTGCAGGGTAGGGTGAAAGGCCTCTAACAAAGTTGTATAGCTCCTCACATCCTTTGTTCCAGTCTATGCGGCAGGTGTCGCGGAAGATTTTGGGAGCGGGACGAAGTTCGCCGTCGAAGATGCTCGCCTGTGTGCGGGCAACAGCTTCGCCACGTACTATGTTCAGCACTGTGTCAACCACTGTTTCGCTACCTATGAACATGAGTTTGTCGTGCAGTGTGCCTGCGTCGTCGGTTTCTGTAATCTCAACCTTGCGCTGCATTATTACATCGCCTGTGTCTATTTCGTGTTTCAGGAAGAAGGTTGTTACGCCGCTTTCTTTATCACCGTTTATTATTGCCCAGTTGATAGGGGCGGCTCCACGGTACTGTGGCAACAGCGATGCGTGAAGGTTGAATGTGCCCAAGCGTGGCATATTCCACACCTTTTCAGGGAGCATGCGGAATGCCACAACTATCTGCAGGTCGGCTTTCCACGATGCAAGTTCCTCTATGAATGTTTCATCTTTAAGCGATTCGGGTTGCAGCAGGGGCAGGTTTTCGGAAAGTGCATACTCCTTTACTGGACTCATAAGCACCTGATTGCTGCCACGACGGGTTATTATCCTGTCGGGCATTGTTACTACTCCTACTATTGTGTAACCGCAGTCTTTGTCGCTCTTTTCGAGGTTGCGCAGAGAACGCAAGGGTTCCACTGCAAAGTCGGGGGTTCCTATATATACTATTCTGAGTTTTTCTGCCATAATCTGTTTATTAATCTGATGTAAAATCCAATAATGTCTTGCGGTAGGCGCTGAAGATGGCTGACTTTGATACAAAGCCAATGTATGTGCCGTCGACATCCTCTACAGGGAGATTCCACGCTCCTGTCTCCTCAAACTTTTTCATTACCGTCTCCATAGGCTCTTCTATGCCCAGACGCACGGGAGCAAGTTTCATTAGACCGCTTACGTTGTAACGGCGATAGAGCTCCTGACGGAACATTATATGACGGATGTCGTCGAGGTACACTATACCTACAAGTTTCTTTGCACTGTCGAGTACAGGGAAGATATTTCTCTTTGTCTTTGCTACAACTGCCACAAGTGATGCAAGGTCCATGTCAGGCTCTACCTTCATGAAGTTTCGTTCAATGACATCCGATACTTTCAGGATAGTGAGGACGGCTTGGTCTTTGTGGTGGGTGATAAGTTCGCCGCGTTGTGCAAGTCGTACGGCATAGATGTTGTTCTTGTCGAATACGCGCACTGTGAGGTATGAACTTACAGATACTATCATTAACGGCAGGAAGAGTGCGTATCCGCCGGTAAGCTCCGCGATGAGGAATACTCCTGTAAGTGGCGCATGGAATACGCCTGACATAAGTGCTGCCATTCCGAAGAGTGCAAAATTGACGCACGATAGGTCGGTCGACAGGAACGATTGGTTGCAGAGCGACGAGAAGAGATAGCCTGCAATGCAACCGAGGAACAGACTGGGTGCGAATATACCTCCACAACCTCCTCCACAGTTGGTTACGGTGGATGCTACGGCCTTCGACAGTATGACGAATAGCATGAACAACAGCAACAGTCCCGGATAGCCATAGAAGAACGAATTGTTCAGGATGTCGTACGGATCGGAACCGTTGATGAGCGTGTTTATCGTGTGGTAGCCTTCGCCGTAGAGTGGGGGAAAGAGGAATATGAGCGCGCTGAGGATGGAACCGCCGATGATAAGTTTCTTATATGGATTTTCTATCCTTCTGAAGTGTTTCTCTATTGTGGTAGTTACATGGGTGAAGTAGAGGGAGATTAGTCCGCAAACTACTCCGAGCAGTACCACGTAGTGTACTCTTGTAATTTCGAATGCTTTGTCGGGCTGGAAGTCGAACATCGCGTCTGTGCCTGTGAACATATATGCGAGCGTTGCCGCTGTTACGCTTGAGATAAGCAATGGTAGCAGCGACGACATTGTAAGGTCGAGCATCAACACTTCGAGTGTAAAGACAAGACCTGCAATCGGGGCTTTGAAGATGCCGGCTATGGCACCTGCGGCTCCACAGCCGAGCAGCAACATCATTACCTTCTTTTCCATGCGGAAGAAGTTGCCGAGGTTGGAGCCTATTGCGGCACCTGTAAATACGATGGGCGACTCGGCTCCTACCGATCCTCCGAATCCGATGGTTACACCGCTGGCTACCAAAGACGACCACATGTTGTGACTCTTTATCTGTCCTTTGCGGCGGGAGATTGCGTAGAGTACCTTAGTTACACCGTGGCTTATGTCGTCTCGCACGATTTTTCGGATAAATAGTCCCGAAAAGAATATACCTATTACAGGATAGATAAGGTACAGCCAGTTACCCGAAAATACACTGAAACCGCTGGTGAGCAGTTCCTGTATAAATTCGATAAGGTGCTTCAATGTGAATGCTGCGAGTGCCGACACTACTCCTACAAGGAAACTGAGAATAAGCACAAACCTATTCTGCGGTATATGTTTTTCGCGCCATTCAAAGAAGCGGTCGAGCAACGATTTTTCTTTCTCTTTCATTGTCTTATTACTGTAACTTCGCCCTTTTCGGTGAGCTTTATAATGCTTGAGGGTTTGGGCGAGCCTTTTTCGAGGTGTCTGTATTTTACCACGTAGTCGACGGCTTCGATTATCTCAGGGTCTATTTCGGCAAAATAGCGGGGAGTGGGTTCGCCGCTGATGTTTGCCGAAGTTGATACTACTGCTTTCTGGAAGCGGTAGCACAACTCCTTAGAGAAAAGCTCGGCTGTTACGCGTATGCCTATGCTGCCGTCCTCGGCTACAAGCGAGGGGGCAAGGTTACGCGCACCGTCGTAGATGATTGTAAGCGGTTTTGTGGTAAGTTCCATGAGATCCCATGCTACATGGGGTATCTTGGATACGTAGCGTACTATTCTGTCGGGTGAGTCGACAAGCAGCAACATGGCTTTGTTGTCGGTGCGTTTCTTTATTTCGTAGATGCGCTTTACTGCTTCTTCGTTGGTGGCATCGCAACCAATGCCCCATACTGTGTCGGTGGGATAGAGTATTACTCCTCCTTTGCGCATTACTTCTATTGCGCGTTTGGCTTCGTCTGCTATTGTTCCCATAGTTAAAAAATAAATTCAAAACAGCTTTTAAAATTCGCTTGTGAAGTGGAATCTTATGCTTTTAAAATCGTTCTGTGCCATCTGTAGCACGTAGTTGCTGTCGGCGAGGAATACGTCGCGTCCTTCGATGTCTTTTGCCATATACTGGTATTTACGGCGTTTGAAATTTTCGAGTTCGGCTTCGTCGTCGCTCTCTATCCAGCATGCCTTGTAGAGGCTTACAGGCTCCCAACGACATTTTGCGTTGTACTCGTTTTCGAGACGGTACTGTATTACTTCGAACTGAAGCTGTCCTACTGTACCTATGAGCTTGCGGCCGTTATGCTGGTTTACGAAGAGCTGTGCTACACCTTCGCCCATCAGCTGGTCGATACCTTTGGCCAATTGCTTGGTCTTCATGGGGTCGGCATTCTCGATGTATTTGAACATTTCGGGTGAGAAGCTGGGGAGACCTTTGAAGTTGAGTATTTCGCCTTCGGTGAGTGTGTCGCCTATCTTGAAGTTGCCTGTGTCGGGCAGACCTATAATGTCGCCGGGATAGGCCTCTTCGATGGTGCTCTTGCGCTGTGCCATGAATTGTGTGGGCGATGAGAAACGCATATCCTTGCCCAGTCTCACATGGCGGTAAGGCGCATTGCGCACAAATTTTCCCGAGCATATCTTACAGAATGCCACGCAGGAACGGTGGTTGGGGTCGATGTTTGCGGTTATCTTGAAGATGAAGCCTGTGAATTTGGGCTCTTCGGGTGATACTGTGCGTCCTTCGGCCTGTACGGGGCGGGGAGAGGGAGCTATCTTTACAAAGCAGTTGAGCAGCTCCTGCACACCGAAGTTGTTGAGTGCGGAGCCGAAGAATACAGGGGCTACTTTTGCGTCGAGATAATCCTGAACATCGAATTCTGAGTAGACGCCTTCTACAAGTTCAAGGTCATCGCGCAGTTTGGCAGCCTGTTCTTCACCTATATTTTCGTCGAGTGCCTTGCTGTTGATGTCTACTTCCACCTTTTCGGTTACGCGCTGTTTGTTGGGGGTGAAGAGGTCGAGCTTCTGTTCGTATATGTTGTATACGCCTTTGAAGCGTGCTCCCTGGTCGATGGGCCAACTTAAGGGACGTACCGCTATTTGCAGTTCGTTCTCAAGTTCGTCGAGCAGTTCGAATGGGTCGCGTCCTTCGCGGTCCATTTTGTTGACGTAGATGATTACCGGGGTGTTACGCATACGGCAGACCGACATCAGCTTGCGTGTCTGCGTCTCTACGCCCTTTGCACTGTCGACTACAATGATTACGCTGTCTACAGCTGTAAGGGTGCGGAAAGTGTCTTCGGCAAAGTCCTGGTGACCGGGGGTGTCGAGGATGTTTATCTTGTATCCTTCATAATCGAACTCCATCACTGAGGTTGTTACGGAGATACCGCGCTGTTTCTCAATCTCCATCCAGTCGGATGTAGCTGTCTTTTTGATTTTATTTGATTTGACGGCACCGGCTACCTGTATCTGTCCTCCGAAGAGCAGCAGTTTCTCTGTAAGTGTTGTTTTACCGGCATCGGGGTGCGATATGATTGCGAATGTGCGTCTTCTGCCTATTTCTTCCTGTATGTTCATCATATTCTAAATCTAATCTAAGCTAATCTAATCTAATCTTGTCTTGTTTTATATTGTTGTTATATTTCTCCTTCTTCCAATTTCAGTTTACCCTCTTCGTCCTCTTTTTGGTAGAGTGAAAGCATGGAGATGTATTTGCTGATTTCGGCCGTGGCCTTTAGTGTTTCTTCGCCCAATGCGCGTTTCTGCATCTTCATCATCCACACCATATACAGTGCATCGAAGCAGTTTTCGAGTTCGGGCTTCTCCTGTCCGTTGCTCTTGTTGCGGAATTCCACAATAAAGGGCAGTGCCTTATAGTAGGCTGCGTTGTAGAAGGGTACTTTTGATGAGTAGATGAGTCTTTTGTGCAGTTCGCTCAGGGTGATGAGGATATTCTTGTTTATTTGCAGGTGGCCGCTCTCTGTTACTCCCTCGGTGTGCATCATGGCTATAAGATTGCTGTACCATTCGAGCAGTTCTTTCTCCTTATCTTCGGGCAGATTGTAGGGGGCTACCATGTTTGTCTTGATGCTGTCTATTGACAACTTGTTTGCTCTGAGCAGGTCCTCTACCTGCCACATATACAGCAGATATTCTGCTATATTCTTCTTTCTGAGTTCTTTGGATATATACAAGGCTATAATATTTTATTGGAGGTTCAATAAATTGGTAAAATATTTTTTTGTAACGAAAATTCAGTAGCGGTTGCAACCGACCGCATCGACAGGAATTTCCTTAATGGAAGGAATTTCCTGTGAGCAAGAGTATTACGCTGATGAATGATGCAGCTATTACTACTACTCCTATTATTCGGTTTATTATGCTTACATCGAATCTGTTCCTCAGTTTGTTTACGGCATATGTGATAAAGAGCCACCACAATACTGCTCCGCCTAAGATGGAGAGATAGCCCAAAGCCTGCTGGTAGAGCGGAAGATCGGGCAACATGAACGACATTGGCGTGAACATTGCAAGAAACAGGAATACAATCAAGGGATTGAAGAGTGTTACAAAGAATCCTGTCAATCCGTTATGTATGAGGTTGCTGCGGTTACGACTCACTTTGTGGGTGTTCTGTGCCGGTTTGCTGCGGTAGGTATATATACCGAAGCCGAGCAACAGCAGACTGCCGCATAGTTGCAATATGAATAGGTTCTTTTCGTTATGTATATAGTCATATATAAATGACAATCCGTAACCGGTTATGAGTGCGTATATTATGTCGCTGACTGCTGCACCGCAACCGGTTACAAAGCCGTATATGCGGCCCTTGTTCAGTGTTCTCTGAACACACAAAATACCTGTAGGTCCCATCGGTGCCGATGCGACTATTCCTATGATGATGCCTTTTACAACTATTTCGAGCAATGAAATTTGCGCTACAAGCTGTTGTAAAAAGTCGTTTTGCTGCAAAAAGTCGTTAATCTCGTTCATAATTACAAAGATGGGGATTTTTTATGAATTTGAATGTATGTGCGGGCATTTTTTTTCACTTTTTGCCTTTATTGGTGTTTTTCGTTCAGTTTTGGCCGTTATAAAAACTGAGACTGCACCGCAATTGTTGAATTTTACGGTGCAGTCTCAGTATTATTTTCTTTATTGTTTTTTAGAAGCTGTTTAAATTTTATTTCGGAATTATTTGAGAGATATTTTGAGTAGATTTTCTTTCGCATTTTGCAGGGAATAGCGGGCTATTTCCAAAAAATAAGAAAGAAAAGATGCCAAAATAGACTCAAATAAACCGAAATAACATCGCAAATATAGAAATATTTTCCTATAAAATTTAAACAGCTTCTTAGCAAATGAAGAGCAACTCGCGGTATTTGGGCAGTGTCCACAACTCATTGTCGACAATAAGTTCGAGGCTATCGACATGTGCTCTGATTGATTCGAGCATAGGGGCTACTGTGTCGTGGTAGGCAACGGCTTTTTCTCGTTCAATGTTTATGCGGTTGGCTACTTTGCGGCGTTCCACCATTTCGTTTACCATACGCTTGATTTCTACCACGCGTGTGGCTATCTCCTTGACTGTAGCGATGTTTTCGGCCGAGTATTTGTCGCCCTCTTCTTTACCGAGCACTGTCTCCATCTTGATGATGTTATCAAGGAGCATACTCTGATATTTCATTACAGTGGGTACGATGTGGTTTAGTGCAAGGTCGCCGAGAACGCGGGCCTCTATCTGTACTTTCTTGGTGTACATTTCCCATTTTATCTCGTTGCGTGCTTTGAGCTCGGTCTCTGTCATTACCTCCATCTTGTCAAACATTTCTATGCTTGTTTTGTCGAGATAACGGTCGAATACTATTGGAGCACTTGACTCGCAATCGAGACCGCGTGCCTCTGCTTCGGCTTTCCATTCGTCGGAGTAACCGTTGCCGTCGAATCTGATGGGCTTGCTGTATTTGATGTATTTGCGTAATACCTTCACAAGGGCATCTTCTTTAGCCATTCCTCCTTCGATGAGTGCGTCCACTTCATTTTTGAAGATTACAAGCTGCTCGGCCATTGCTGTGTTGAGGGCTATCATTGCCGATGCGCAGTTGGCTTCGGAGCCTACGGCACGGAATTCGAAGCGGTTGCCGGTGAATGCGAAGGGTGATGTGCGGTTGCGGTCGGTGTTGTCAATCAGCAGTTCGGGTATCTGCGGAATGTTCAGGCGCAGTTCGCGCTTGCTGAGGATTTTTACTACATCGTCGGTTGTCTCCATGTGGTCAAGCACTGATGATAGCTGCGAACCGAGGAAGCTGGATATGATTGCAGGGGGCGCTTCGTTTGCTCCGAGTCGGTGGGCATTGGTCGCTGACATGATGCTTGCCTTGAGCAGTCCGTTATGGCGGTAGATGGCTGCAAGGGTGTTTACCACGAATGTTATGAAGCGCAGGTTCTCCTTGTCGCTCTTGCCGGGTGCCATCAGCAGTGTGCCGTTGTCTGTTCCGAGTGACCAGTTGTTGTGCTTTCCTGAACCATTTACGCCCTTGAAAGGTTTTTCGTGAAGCAGGACAATGAAGCCGTGTTTGCGTGCAACAACCTTCATCAGCATCATTATTATCATGTTGTGGTCGACTGCAAGGTTGCACTCTTCGTAGATGGGTGCAAGTTCGAACTGGTTGGGCGCAACTTCGTTGTGGCAGGTCTTTGCGGGTATACCCAATTTGAGTGCTTCAATTTCGAGGTCGGTCATGAAAGCGGCTACACGTTCGGGTATTGAGCCAAAGTAGTGGTCGTCGAGCTGCTGGTTCTTGGCGCTGTCGTGCCCCATAAGTGTGCGGCCCGTCATCTGCAGGTCGGGGCGGGCGAGTGCCATGTCTTCGTCTATGAGGAAATATTCCTGCTCCCAACCGAGGTAGGTATTTACCTTCTTTACACTTTTGTCGAAGTAGTGGCATACATCGGTAGCTGCTTTATCTACAGCACGGAGTGCTTTGAGCAGTGGTGCCTTGTAGTCGAGTGCTTCACCGGTGTATGAGATGAAAATTGTGGGTACGCAGAGGGTGTCGCCCATGAGGAATGCCGGTGAGGTGGGGTCCCATGCGCTGTATCCGCGTGCCTCGAATGTGCTTCGTATACCGCCGTTGGGGAATGACGATGCATCGGGCTCCTGCTGCACAAGCAGTTTGCCTGAGAATTTTTCTATCACTCCGCCTTTGCCATCGTGCTCAATGAAGGCGTCGTGCTTCTCGGCAGTTGTCTCTGTCAAGGGATGGAACCAGTGCGTGTAGTGTGTGGCACCATGCTCAATAGCCCAACGACGCATTCCGTCAGCTACGGCATCGGCTATCGATACATCGAGCGGAGCATCGTTATCGATAACATCTATAAGCTTTTTATAAATGTCGCTCGAAAGATATTTGAACATCTTCTCGCGGTTGAATACGTTTATTGCAAAATAGTCCGAAGGGCGGCCTTCGGGTATCGAGGGTTTTACAGGCTTTTTGTTGAAGGCGTCGCGGACGACGTCGAATCTTAGTTTAGGCATATCTGTTTTTCTGTTTAGTGTGATATCCGCATGATGTGGTAGCCATCAGCAAGAATATTCTTTGCAAAGATACTGAATTTTCTAATATAAATTAGAAGTGTTTAAGTTTTATTTATATCCCATGCTTTGAATTGTTCAATGAAAGTCGATGTTATTTTGTTTGTTTTGTCGCATCTTTAAGATAGTTCTTGAAAATATGCCCCACTCGCTTTGAAAAACATTGAAATAAACTTCATGTTTCTCGCTCGTTTGTTGTATCTTTGAGGTAAACCTCGAAGATATACTGCACTCGCTTTGAAAAACATCGAAGTAAACTTCATGTTTCTCGCTCGTTTGTTGTATCTTTGAGATAAACCTCGAAGATATACTGCACTCGCTTTGAAAAACATTGAAGTAAACTTCATGTTTCTCGCTCGTTTGTTGTATCTTTGAGGTAAACCTCGAAGATATGCTGCACTCGCTTTGAAAAACATCGAAGTAAACTTCATGTTTCTCGCTCGTTTGTTGTATCTTTGCAGATACGTGTTGTTGTTTCAATGTATAAGATTTTCTTATTCTTTGATTCGAACGCAGTTATAATAAAAGCTATATTTGAATATGTATAATGTAAAATCTGCAATTGCAGAAGAATTTATATGCGATGAGGAGATTCGTGATACGATGGCGTATGCCGAGGCGAATCGTGGTAATCGCGAAGTTATAAAAGGTATATTGGAGAAGGCGCGTGCCTGCAAGGGTATTTCGCACCGAGAGGCAGCGTTGTTGCTTGAGTGTGATCAACCTGATTTGTTGGAGGAGATGTTTGACCTTGCGCGTGAAATCAAACAGCGTTTCTATGGCAACAGAATTGTTATGTTTGCTCCTCTCTATCTGTCGAACTACTGCGTGAACGGGTGTGTCTATTGCCCTTATCATGCGAAGAATAAAAATATACGCCGCAAGAAACTTACTCAGGAGGAGATTCGCGATGAGGTTATTGCTTTGCAAGATATGGGACACAAGCGCCTTGCACTTGAGGCGGGAGAACATCCTCTGTATAATCCCATTGAATATATCCTTGAAAGTATCAAGACTATCTACAGCATCAAACATAAGAATGGCGCAATCCGTCGTGTGAATGTGAATATTGCTGCTACTACGGTGGAGAATTATCGCAAGCTGAAGGATGCGGGAATTGGCACTTATATTCTTTTCCAGGAGACATACAACAAGAAGAACTATGAACAGCTGCACCCGACAGGGCCCAAGAAGGATTATGCCTACCATACTGAGGCTATGGATCGCGCAATGCAGGGTGGTATAGATGATGTAGGTATTGGTGTACTCTTTGGTCTTGAAA
>JAFYLO010000107.1 GCA_017557045.1 Bacteroidaceae bacterium
CACACAAGAACTATGGCACTCGAAATTCTGGGAACGGCAGTAGGCATCATCTACTTGTGGCTGGAGTACCGCGCAAGCATCTATCTGTGGATAGCAGGAATCATTATGCCCGCAATATACATATTCATCTACTACGATGCAGGGCTGTATGCCGACTTCGGCATAAACATCTACTATCTGCTTATAGCACTCTACGGATGGGTGGCGTGGAAGACCGGCTTCACACTGACAGGCAAAAAGGATGAGAGAAGCAGGGAACTTCCCATCAGCAGCGCCCCCAAAAGTGTGTGGCCGAAGATTGCAGCCGCATACATCGCCGCCCAGCTGTTCATCACATGGATTCTTGTGGAATACACCGATAGCACCGTACCCATTGCCGACTCGTTCACAACTGCACTAAGCATTGTAGGAATGTGGATGCTCGCACGCAAATACATCGAGCAGTGGTGGGTGTGGTGCATCGTAGATATTGCAAGTGCGGCACTATATGTCTATAAAGGGCTATATTTCACAGCCGTTCTCTATGCAGTCTACGCTATAATTGCTATCTTTGGCTACCGCAAATGGAAAAACATGATGCAGCATGAACAACAGAGATTACCATAAATTCGACGCAGTGGTGCTCGCAGGAGGCGACTACCCTACTGCCCCGCAACCGCTTGAGATACTGAACAATGCAGAGTATATTGTCTGTTGCGACGGCGCAGCCGACAACTATATTTCACTCGGCCACACCCCTGATGCCATTGTGGGCGACGGCGACTCGATAAGCCCGGAGAACCGCGAAAAATATGCCGACAGACTGCACATTGTAAACGAGCAGGAGAGCAACGACCAGACTAAGGCTGTGCGCTTCCTGCTGTCGCAGGGAAAGAACAAGATTGCCATCGTTGGTGCTACCGGACGACGCGAGGACCACACAATCGGTAACATCAGCCTGCTCATAGAATATGCCCGCGCGGGAGCCAATGTATGTTCTTTCACCGATTATGGAGTATTTGTTCCGTGCAGCGGCACTACTACACACAACTGCCGCAAAGGACAGCAACTTTCAATCTTCAGCATCACAGCAAAAGCCCTCAGTGCCGAGGGGTTGCTCTACCCTATTTACGACTTTACCAACTGGTGGCAGGGCACTCTGAACGAATGTACCGGCGAGAGTGTTACAATACACGCCGAAGGGGAGTATCTGCTCTTTTTCAATTACTGAAAGACGAGTATAGTATAATAATCGAGGGGCTATTTGGAAGCCCCTCGATTATTATGAGAAAGTGTTTAATATTCTACTACCTATACTACTTTTTCGCTTCCTCTAAAACCAGGCGGAATTTGGAAGAAGCAATGCCCAACACATCCAACGAGTGTTCAATACTATTCTTCAAGCTCTGCTCGTCGCTGCAAAAAAACTCACAGCTTACGTTTACACACTCTAATGATTCATTCAGAAAGTATTTGGCAATCTTAAGATCACGAGTCAACTTATTACATACAAGCATTACGACAGCGGGGTCATCATCATCGACAGTGTATATGCGGGGGAGAAGCAACGAAAAAAAATCATCATCACAATCTGTTCCTATAACATATATAGTCTTTAGCTCGTAACGAAGGAAGAAATCACCATCCTCATCCACTGCAAGTTTGTAACCAAGCGACTCGAAAGCGTTTCTTACCATCTCTTTTTTGGTTATATTTTCCATAAATATCTGTGTTTATAGTTAACAATGTTTTGAGTTCAAAAAAGATTCTTATTCATCCGAATCTTTTTTTCTCTTAGCGTCACCATCATCCAAGGAATCATCCGATAATGATTCAATCTCTTCAATGGTATCGCGGGCAAACTCCAATCCTTTTGTAAGATGGAGTATCATATGCAGAATTACTTCCTCCAAGTCCTCGTCACCAATCAACTCACGCTCGTATACCAACCACAGGCTGTCAGCAAGGTTATAGGTTTTAATATACTTGAGCGTCGAATTTATCTTCTCGCTCAGACAGTAAAATTCTGCCATTTTTTCTTTTTCGTAGTCGTAGAAACCGGGGATTGAAATACTGAGGAAATTCTCATCCGTATCGGTCGTGTATAAGAACTTAGCTCCTTCGTATTTGAAAGAGTAGCCCAAATCTCCTACTTCCTCCAATTTGAATCCCATATTGACTAATGTCTCCAAAATTTTTTCTTTCATGATTTAAAATGTTTTTTGTTAATAATCAGAATCCTATTCTCACTCGGGAGCACTCCTTGTCTTTCGAAGAGAACTCACACCTGAGCTGTTCATACTCACGTATATCCTTGCTGCTTACCGAAGGAGTTCGGCCCGCGATTATCTCCTCAAGCAAAGATTGTGTAATTGGTTGCAGACAGCCGTCATCGCTACGTATTGCCTCGTTGAATGCCTTGCGTGCTGCAACCTCTACCATATAAGTGATGTCGCTGCAATTATAGCCATTTGTAAGTTCGGCCAGATGTTCGGTATCCACCTTCTCCGCAGTAGGCAATTTGGAGAGAGCAAGATCGAACAGGTTTTTACGGGCCTCTTTGTCGGGCATATCAATATACACTAGTTCGTCTATTCTGCCGGTACGGAGCACAGCCTTGTCGATACGTTCGGGGTGGTTGGTAGCTGCAAGCACATACACTCCCCGGTCCGAGGCATTGTTCAACATACATAGGAACTCATTTACCTCGCTGTTGTAATGCTGATTCGCCTCGTCGCCCGACCTGCGGGGAACCATTGCGTCAAATTCGTCGAAGAACAGAAGAGTGGGCGCTTTTTTCTCTGCATCGCGAAAGACCTCTCCTATCTTCTGCTGGGTACCATGCACCCAGGTGCAGGCTATATCATCGGGGACAATCTTCACAAAATTGATACCCAGTTCCTCGGCCATCTTTTCGGCAAAAAAGGTCTTACCGCAACCTGCAGGGCCATAAAACAGCATAGAGGGTGGCTTTATACCGTAAGCTTTTGCAATTTCTATGTGGTTGAATACGTTTATAAAACTTTCTATCACCATTTTCTTCAAATTCTCCATTCCTGCAATATCGCTGAAGCCGTTGCCGGTTTTTCTTTTTTTACCTATGCCGGCATCCGTATTTCCACAGTCAGAAGTTTTTCTTGTCTCTCCATTCTGCTTGCCTAAGTTGCGAAGCAATTCTTTTTCCACATTTGAAAATTCCATAATATCTCCTCCTTTTTTTATTATAGAGTATTTTTTCTTCTTTAATATATCATTTAATAGAACAAAATAACGCTATTCAATGTTATAGAGGATTTTCGAGAGCAGAATCTATAAAAAAAATGCAAAATCTTTTCTGTAAGCAGAGAAGACCTTGCATTTTTAAAGGCTTTTTATATTTAGAAGTAATCAGCGCACTGGAAGAGTTACGGGGAAAATGGGATTATCTGTATGCTCCTTATATATAATATCTATAAGTTCGGAGAGCTTTTCGGGGTAGAGGTTGGCAATGTCAATATCCTCGTGCGTGTCGAAAAGCAGATTGTAGAGACTGCATTTTCCTCTGTTCACTATCAGCTTCCAGTCGCCATTTCTGACGGCTATGCTGTTCATGCCCGAAAATTCCCAATAAAGATAAGAGTGCTTCTCCTGCACTTTGCCATCCTTTAAGAGTGTGGGAGCAAAGGATATTCCGTCGAAATAGTCATTGTATCCGGGAGAGGTGTTACGGTAGCGCTCTTCGTAGTTTTCAATGCCTGCAAGTTCGCAGAATGTAGGCATAAGGTCGTAAAAGGCACATTGATGGTCGGTGGTGGTGCCGGCGGCAATGCGACCTTTCCAATAGGCGATGAAGGGGACTCTTATTCCACCCTCGTGCATGGAGCGTTTGATACCTCTGAGTTCACCATTCTTGTTGAAGAATTGCGGGTCGGCGCCGCCCTCGGAGTGAGGGCCGTTATCGCTTGTGAAGAGCACAAGTGTATTTTCCGCAAGCCCTTTCTCTTCGAGCAGAGCGAGTATTTCGCCCATATACGTGTCGAGACGGGTAACCATTGCTGCGAACTGTGCATGTGCCTCTTTAGTGGGGTTGTAGCGCGACCATCTGTCGCCGCCATACTCTTTTTCCTCTTTAAATATCTTGCGGTAGTGCTGTAGCAGACTGTCGTCAGGCTGTGCAAGTTCGGCATGAGGAAGGGTGTAGGTAAAGAGACCGAAGAAGGGTTGCTCGCTGTTCTGCGACGAGAGCCAGCCGAGTGCCTCGCGGTGTATTATATCCGAGGCATACTGCGGGCGTTTCTTGTACTCATCGCCGTACATCGGGTGCTTGATATTTTCGTCGAGGGTTATCCTGACAGTGCCTTTATCACCCTTGCTCCGGCTGTAACGATTGAGGAAATTGGGGTAATAGAGGTGGGCCTGAAACTGACAGATGTATCCGAAATATTCGTCGATGCCCCGTTTGTCGGGAGTATAGGCCGAGCCTTCGTATCCTGCCGCCCACTTGCCGAACATTCCTGTCGTATAGCCATTATCCTTGAGTATCTGCGCTATGTTTACGTGTGCCGTGTCGTATGGGTGCTGACCGGCAACTGCATAATCATCGTTCGCGCCATATTTTACATTGCCGCTCCAATATTCCTTATTGCCTCGCACTTCGGTATGTCCGCAGTGCTGGCCGGTCATAAGCGAGCAGCGCGAGGGAGCACTGACGGGACAGCCGCAGTAGGCTTGCGTGAAGCGCAGGCCTTCGCGTGCCATGCGGTCGAGGTTAGGGGTTTCTATCAGTTTCTGTCCATAGCAACCGACATCGCCATAGCCGAGGTCGTCGCACAGCACAACCAATATATTTGGCTTATTCTCTTGGGCCTGTAATGAGACGCCCGGCAGTATGCCGGCAAGCAACAGAATATTTCTCTTTTTCATAGAATAGCTTTTTGTTATTTACGCAAAAATAATTCATAAGTAAAAAATTCCAAAGCCGCGGCTGAATTATCACAAAATAAATTTCATTTTTTCTTTTTTCACACATAAGGTTTGCATATAATTTTCTGTTGCCGTATCTTAGCATATTATTCAGAAACGGCACGCGATGCCGTATCGTAACTTCAAACTTTTTTACATATGAATGAATCTTGGAAAAGCATAGGCTACGCAGACGAGCCTGTACCTGTCGGCATAAACCTTAAAGAAGAAATAAGACGTATGTGCAAAGAGAAGAATGCCATAATCCTTGCGCATTATTACACAGCCGGTGAAATACAGGATGTTGCCGATTTTGTGGGAGACAGTCTTGCACTTGCACAGCAGGCTGCAAAGACAACGGCAGACATCATTGTGATGTGTGGCGTACACTTTATGGCAGAAACAAACAAAATTCTTTGCCCGGACAAAAAGGTTCTTCTGCCCGACCTCAACGCCGGCTGTTCGCTTGCCGACACCTGCAAGGCCGAAGACTTGGCACAATACAAGAAGGAGCACCCCGAATACAAGGTTGTTGCGTATGTAAACACCTCGGCTGCCGTCAAAGCATTGACAGACATCGTGGTAACATCGTCAAATGCGCGACAGGTGGTGGAGAGCTTCCCGAAAGACGAAAAGATTCTCTTTGCCCCCGACAAGAATCTCGGCGGATACCTTAACGCAATCACAGGCCGCAGCATGGAGTTGTGGAACGGCGGTTGTCATGTGCATGAGCGCTTTTCGATAAACAAGATAGTGGAGCTGAAAGCACAATACCCCAATGCAAAAGTATTGGCACACCCTGAGTGTAAAGCAGCAGTCGTTGCCCTTGCCGACTATGTAGGCTCTACTGCGGCGATACTTAAATTTGCCCAAAAGGACAACAGCGACACATACATTGTGGTTACAGAGAGCGGCATTCTCCACGAAATGCAGAAAAGCATGCCCGAAAAGAGGTTCATCCCCGTGCCTCCCGAAATTGCAGCAGGCGCAGTATGTTCATGCAACGAATGTGACTATATGCGCATGAACACTATGGAGAAGCTCTACAACTGCCTGAAATTCGAATGGCCCTACGTGGAACTTGACGAGGAGATGCGCGAAGATGCCCTCCGTCCGATAGAAAGGATGCTTGAATTGTCAGAGAGACTGAAACTGTAAGCATACATACAAAATAAACAAAAAACTGTTTGAATCCACGGATTCAAACAGTTTTTTGTTGCCGACAATCTGCTCATCAAGGCAGATTGACAGGAGTAATTCCCTTTTCTGCAGCTTTCTTCAGAATATGTTCGAGCGCCGCATCATGTTCATTGGGAATGACACCATCGAGAATGGCATCCTTCACAGAACTTTTCAACTGCCCCACAAGAGCACAAGGGGTAAGGCCGAAGATGCGCATAATCTCCTCACCGTCGACAGGCGGTTGGAAGTTACGTATGCGGTCCTTCTCCTCAATATCCTTCAGTTTCTTTCGCACAATTCGGAAATTATCCAGGAACTTCTGCTTGCGCACTTCGTTCTTGGAGGTGATATCTGCCTCGCACAATAGCATAAGATCGTCAATATCATCGCCCGCATCGAACAATAGACGGCGCACGGCTGAATCGGTTACAATATCATCGGCAATGGCTATGGGACGCATATGCAGGCCCACCAGTTTTGCCACATAACGCATCTTTTCGTTAAGCGGCATCTTGAACTCCTTGAAGATCTGCGGCACCATCTTTTCGCCCACCACATTATGGTTGTGGAAAGTCCAGAACTGCACAGGATCCCATCTTTTCGTACGCGGTTTGCCAATATCGTGCAACAGTGCCGCCCAGCGCAACCACAGATTGTCGCTCTTCGCTGCCACATTATCGAGCACTTCGAGTGTGTGGTAGAACATCTCCTTATGGCTCTTGTTGTTCTTCGTCTCCACGCCCTGCAAAGCCGCCAACTGCGGGAATATCAGCGGTAACAGGCCGCAACGGTCAAGTTCTATAAACCCCTTCGACGGAGTGCGTGAAAGGAGAATCTTATTAAGCTCCTCGTTTATTCTCTCGCGCGAAATAATCTTAATACGCTCCTTGTTCTCGCAAAGAGCGTCGAAAGTCTCATCATCTATATAAAAATTGAGTTGGGTGGCGAAACGCACACAGCGCATCATGCGCAATGGATCGTCCGAGAAGGTTATCCCCGGCTCCAAAGGCGTGCGGATAATCCTGTCTTCAAGGTCGTAGACACCATCGAAAGGGTCGACAAGTTCGCCAAAGCGCTCACCGTTCATGCAGATTGCCAACGCATTGATAGTAAAGTCGCGGCGATTCTGGTCATCCTCCAGAGTACCGTCCTCCACAATGGGATTGCGCGAATCGTGGCTGTACGACTCGCGGCGGGCACCGACAAACTCAATCTCCTCATCGAAATATTTCACCTGCGCTGTGCCGAAATTGGCATACACCGCAAGATGTGCACCCTTTCCCAGTTTTTTACTGAAAGCGCGCGCCATCTCAATACCCTTGCCCACGACAACCACATCGATATCTTTCGAAGGACGCTGCAAAAAAATATCGCGCACATATCCGCCGACAATGTAGCACTCCATTCCAAGCTCGTCGGCTGTTTGAGAAATTTTACGGAATATGGGTTTATCGAGTATTTTAATCAGTTCTTCTTTAGTAGGTATATACATAATATATCATATTTAGTAACATAAACAGTCTTCTACACCCACAGCGACGAAAGGCCGTTTAAATCGCAAAATTACATTTTTCTTCCGTTTATCCTGCAAAAAAGGAGACAGAAACAGACCATTCAAGCATTTTTTTTGCAAATTAAGCGCATATACTCGCCGACAACAGAAATAAATCGTACCTTTGCAAAATAAAATAACGACAAATGAAAAGAATCATCCACCTATCGGCAATAATATTCGCAACCATCCTCGCTGCATCATGCGCCGAGTCAGTAGAAGAACAGGCTGCCCGTTCGCTCAATGAAGCACGCGAAGCCTTTGAGCAGGGCGACTACCAAAGTGCAAAGAACTGCCTCGACAGCCTGAAAATTTTATACCCCAAAGCCTTCGACGCACGACGCGAAGCTCTCAAATTGATGCGCGAAGTGGAACTTGCAGAACAGAAACGCAACATAGCTGCATTTGACAGCCTCATACAGACAAAGCAGGCAGAACTTGAAACGATGCTGAAGTCGGGATTCACATTCGAAAAGGACGAGAAATACCAGGAAATAGGAAATTTCATGGTAGCATCGCAAGCCCCCATGAAGAATCTCAATAATACATATCTGCGCGGACAGGTAGATGAAAATGGCATAATGACTGTAACATCCATCTACAAAGGCCGCCCCATCGCGCACAACAAAGTACGCGTCAGCATAGGTGAGAATTATGCCGAATCGGAGAACCCCATAAACAAATACACCTCCAAACACTTAGGCATAACAACAGAAAGAGTGGACTTCCGCTTCGGCAAGGACGAAGGTATAATAGGATTCATAGTGCTCAATGCCGACAAAAACATAAAGGTGGAACTTATAGGCGAAAAGAGCTACACATACAAAATGCGTAAAGAGGATATAAAAGCCATAAAATCGCTCTACGAACTGTCGGTCGTACTGCGCACAATAAAAGAGCTTGAAGCATCACGCGAAGAGGCCGAACGACACATGGAATTTGTAAAGCGCAACGAGCAGCGCAGCAACAAGAGTAACTAAGGAGTTGTTCAAACAGTCAAAAAAACAGTCATCAGGTCATGTATACTGATGACTATTTTTTTTACATTTTCAATTGCAACACCCGCGTTGGCCGGCTTCCAAGCAAGCACATTTACAAATATATAAAATAAATATTTTTTGCATACTTATTATTGTTATTTAATAAAAAGTAACTACATTTGCAGAATTATAAACAACGACCTCAAAAAACGAGGCTAAAAAATCGTACAACCTAAATTCAAATTATTATGAGAAAAAATTTACTTCTGACAGCTCTTCTGTCGCTCGTAGCCGCATTTGGCATGGCACAGACAGCTACATGGCCAATCACGCTAACAAAAGCGGATGGTCTTCCCGGAAAGTATGCCGGTATGCACCATGAGTTCGAAACAAAACTCTACAAATTCGAAGAGGCTATCAGCACACTGCGTCTCACAGTTTGCGAAACAAACACAGCCACAGATGGCTATTTGCAGACAAGCCTCACAGACGGTATTTCATCAGGTTGGGGCCCCGGTTTCCCCTTCTTCACAATGTCAGAACTTACTATTCTTGATGCAAACGGACAGGCTATCGAATACACAGCAACATCCAACGCTGCTGCTGGAAACGATGGATCTATTGAAAACATCAATAATGGTAACAAGACTGACCACTTCCACTCAACCTATTCAAAAGGTGATCTTCCTCAGGAATACCACTATCTTGAGTTTGAGTTTGCACAGCCCATCAACGAATTCTCACTTGTATGGCAGACACGTAGCAACCTCAAGAACTGCCCAACATACGTAGGTCTTACACCCGGTACAGAGTATCTTCCCTTCCCCGAGCAAGAGATGAATATCGTTAAGAAGGTTACTACACTTGAGGAACTCAAAGAAGAGGGTGCACTCTTCCTTATCGAGGGACACGCTCCTGAGTTCTATTACGAGACATACACCCGCACATACCCGGGCGGCGGTTTCTTCCACTCACCTTACGGTAGCCATGTAACAGCCAACGCAGCTTCATTGGTTTACCTCATCCCCGAAAAGGGCGTTGAAGACTCTTACAAAGTTTGTTGGTTGAACAACGGTCACTATCTCTCAGGATCCAACCAATCCGGTTGGTTGAACTGGACAGCTAAATCAGAAGAAGCCGGTTATTACCAATTTCAACTTTGCGACTCAGTAGAGAATGACTTCAACATCCTCAAGAACGACTCTCTCTGTATCGGTCACGATGCCATCGGCAAAATGTCTCTTTGGTACAACGATGCTGAGGCTATGGCCAAACGCTCACGTCCGACCACTTTCAACTTCACCATCCACAAGGTTGAAATTGCAGCAGGCAACATTGCTTCTCAGCTTGAGCCCCTTATCGCTGACGCACAGGCCCGCATGGCTACTCTCGGCGAAATGGCCGATTATGACAACGGCGAATATGCCGCACTTCAGGCAGCAGTAGCTACAGCGCAGGGCGCAACAACTGCTACAGAAATCATCAAGGCAAAGTTAGGCCTTGAGACAGCAACACCCGCATATGCTATCGTAGGTCTCAACGCATACCTTGACTCTCTGGATGTTATCATGGAGCAGCTTGAGAACGGCGACCTCATTACATCTGAGGCTCCCGATTGGATTGCAGGTTCATACCCCACAGATGCAGCCGAACTGTTGCAAGCAGCACAGGATGCAGCAACTATTCTCCTTGACAACTACAAGACAATCGCAGATGTTGACGCAGGTATACAGACAACTATCAATGCTATCGACGATTTCTGGGCATCAAAAATCCAGAATGTTATCAGCCTTCCTTACCGTGTAGGTATGCCTTCAGAAGGTCTTCCCGGTGTTAAACAGAGCAACGGTAGCTTCCGTTGGGAATCTCCCTTGTATAACCTCACAGAGGAGACAGACGTGCTTCGCTTCACAGTCTTTGACACAAACAACCACGCTCAATACAAGAGCGATGCCGGTGCATTCGTATTCCCCACATACGGTGAGATGATTCTTATGAACGCACTTGGTGACACTATCAAGCTCACAGAACTCGACTGGAGCTCTAACTCTGTTCACCCCACTGACGGTGCAGGCCTTGCTGGTCTTTGCGACGGTGATATCAACCAGCACTACCACGCTTATTGGAGCCCCGGCCAGTCAGGTGGCGAGGCTTACGATGCTGCTCCCGCGTATGTTTACATCGAGGCACAGCTCCCCGAGCCCATCAGCTCATTCAAGTTCGTTCAGTACGGCCGTAAGAACAGCGTAAATACTCCTATCGACTTTGCTATCACAGACGGTAGCGAGATTACTCCCGAAGAAATACTCTTCCCCTATCCTTATTCAATAGAGATGGGCGAACAGATTACTGACGCTTCACAGATCCAGGATGGTGAGATATATGTTATCCGCGGTCTTATCAACTGTAACCCCGAAGCATACATGGACCCCGAGAATCCCGGCGAGCCTACTTTCTACTCAGGCGATGACATCTTCGGCAAGAACCTCCAGGCACCTGCTGCATATATGATTCAGAAGACAGGTGATGCAGATGGCACATTCTACATCCAGAGCCTCAAGGATGGCAAATATTGGATGAAGACAACTGACGAAAACGGTTGGGGAGCAGCAGGCTCTACATTGGATATCACACAGGCTTCTAAGGTTAAGATTGTGCCTGCAAACAACACCGGCCTTCCCGGTTCACTCGTTATCTATGAGTACTGCGAAAATATGATACGCGACGATGAGAGCATGCCTTATGTAATCTTCCAGGATTGGGGCGACCTCGCAACATACTCAGTAACAGGTCTTGATATGAACGATCTCGACGGTCAGGGCGAGTGGTACATCAACAAGGCTGTTATGCCCGAGGGTAACCTCTACATGCTTTCAGGTCTTATGGTTGAGGCTGAAAAGTACAGTAAATTGAAAGTCGGTAGCGACCCCGGTTTCTATCCTGAGGCAACTGCTGGTAAATTCCTCGAAATGTACAAAACAGCTGTTAATGCCCAGAAGAAGAACAACGAGGCTGTTGCCAAAGAGATTGTAATGCCTCTCTTCAACGCAATACAGGAAGTAGCATTGGCTAAGCCCAACCCCGTAACAGCCGGTACATACGTATTCGTATCTTCTCACTCACAGGATAGCTGGACAGAAAAGAAGGCTATGTACGCATATGACAACAGCACACCCGAAGATCAGTACATTGGCGGTCTCAAGTACAAGATGTATTGGTCAAACGCACCTGAAGATATTCAGAATTCTCACACACGCTTCCAGTTCGAACTTATCCCCGCTACAGAGGATATGAACCTCGGTCTTTGGAGAGAAGCAGGTTACATCACTGCCGAGGATTCTTTGAACGCATACTACATCAAGCACGTTGAGACAGGTTACTACATCAAGGGTGCAGAAGGCCTCTATCGTGGTATCGGTCTTACAGAGAGCCCCGAGTCTCCCTTCGTAATCCGCTTGCAGGACGACAACGACTTCGACATCTACTGTCCTCTCAACGATGGCGATTGGACAGCATACCGTTCACTCTACTTCCGTAACTCAGGCAGCGCAAGCAGCGACGTTTCTACATGGGCACCCTCTGCCAACGAAACATGTAAGTTCCACTTCCGTCGCGTAGGCGATCCCACAGGTATCGACACACCCATCATCGGTGGCGGCGAGCAGGGCGATGTACTCGTTTCAACATCTTACTACACAGTTGGCGGTACAGCAGTAAGCGCTCCTGTTAAGGGCATCAACATCGTTAAGAAGGTTTACGCTAACGGCGTTGTTGAAACTGAGAAGGTTTTTGTAAAGTAATTACAAGACGACATCAGAAGATGGATTGACTTCCATCTGATAAAATAGAAGACTCCGCAGGTCAATCAGGCCTGCGGAGTTCTTTTTTGCAGGCTGGGAAATAAAATAAGACATATAGCCTGAAACTACCGAAAAAATCACTATCTTCGCAATCTGCAATACAGACTATCATGCGTTTGACAACCCCCGTTGCTCTACCCGAAAATGAGCTTGAAATTTCGTACGGAACCAAGCAGATGATAATAGGTTCGTGCTTCGCCGAGAATATCGGCGGACGACTTGTCGCGTGCAAGTTCCCTGTAATGCTGAACCCCTTCGGTATTCTCTACAATCCACTCTCCATAGCTACTGCACTTGAGAGGATGGAAGAGTGCAGACTTTTTACCGAACATTCGCCCGAAC
The DNA here is from genome assembly GCA_017557045.1 of Bacteroidaceae bacterium. Lineage (GTDB taxonomy): Bacteria > Bacteroidota > Bacteroidia > Bacteroidales > Bacteroidaceae > HGM04593. The sequence continues at coordinate 12,837 of JAFYLO010000107.1, forward strand.
TTGCATTTCACGAAGAGCGCTGGCACAGCATGTTGCATCACGGCGACTTTTCGCGCGCCGGCAAAGAGGAGCTTATTGAAAATATCAACAGCAGACTGATACAGGCATCCGAGTGGATTAAAGAGACGGAATTGCTGTCGCTCACCTTCGGAACAGCATATGTTTACAGGCGCAAAAGCGATAATATGGTTGTGGGTAACTGCCACAAGATACCCTCCACACAGTTCGAACGTTCACTCTTGTCGCCCTCAGAGATTGTAACTGCAATGAGCATAATACTCGAAAGGCTCTTCAGCCGCAACAACGCTATGAAGGTTATGCTTACAGTAAGCCCCATACGCCATTTCCGCGACGGCGCACACGGCAACCAAGTGAGCAAGGCCGCACTATTGCTCGCTGTGGATGAATTGCAAAAGAGATTCCCCGGAAAGATTTTCTATTTCCCCTCATACGAAATTGTACTCGACGAACTGCGCGACTACCGCTTCTATGGCGAGGATATGCTGCACCCCTCCCCCATTGCAGCAAACTACATTTGGGAACGATTCGGGGAGTGCTACTTCGGCGAAGAGACAAGAAGCATTGCTGCAAAGGTGGAAGAGATAAACAGGGCGCTTGCCCACCGCCCGATAAACAGTGCTTCAGCGGCACATGCCGATTTTAAAAGCAAATTATTGTTAAAGATTGAGAGACTTACAGAAAAATATCCTTTCTTTGATTTTTCAAAAGAGACTGAGCAATTAAAAAACAGTCTTTCATACAACTTCTAAAGAGGTAAAAGATGCCGTACACGATAGAACAAGTAAGCGAAATCATAAAAGCCCAACATATTTGCGGCGCACCCGGAGTAAAAATCCTACGTCTGCTGACAGACAGCCGCTCGCTGAGTTTCCCCGAAGAGACACTCTTCTTCTCCATAGTAACCGCAAGCGGCGACGGCCACAACTACATAGATACGCTCTACAAGCGCGGAGTAAGAAACTTTGTTGTAGGAAAGAACTTTGACAGCACCGCGTACGAAGAGGCCAATTTCCTTGTCGTGGACGACACTCTGAAAGCCTTGCAGACACTCGCGGCACACCACCGCTCGACATTCGACATTCCCATCGTGGGAATCACCGGCAGCGACGGCAAGACCATCGTCAAGGAGTGGCTCTATCAAATAACAGACGGCAGTCATGTGGTTGCACGTTCCCCCCGCAGCTACAATTCGCAGATAGGCGTCCCCCTCTCTGTGTGGATGCTCGGCGAAGAGAGCACATTGGGAATATTCGAGGCGGGAATATCGCGGCAGGACGAAATGGACCGTCTGCAAAAAATCATACGCCCGACGATAGGAATAATCACAAACCTGAGCGAAGCGCATCAGGAAAATTTCAGCAACATGCAGCAGAAGTGCTCCGAAAAGCTGTCGCTCTTCAAGGAGTGCGATGTGATAATCTACAACGGAGACAACCCTATACTATCGAACAGCGTGCACCGCTCGCTGCTCTCCTCGCGCGAAATTGCATGGTCGTGCAAGGATCCCGAACGTCCTCTATTCATAAGTTCAATAGAAAAATCCACAGAAGGTACCACCATAAAATATCGCTACCTCTCATTCGAGCACAGTTATTATATACCCTTCGTTGACGACGCATCAATCGAAGATTCCATCAACTGCCTTGCAGCAGCACTCTACCTGATGGTTCCCGCCGAAACCATTGCCGAGCGCATGGCACAGCTTGAACCTGTGGCAATGCGTCTCGAAGTGAAAGAGGGTATAAACAACTGTGTGATAATCAACGACAATTCAAATTCCGACACAGCCTCACTCGACATTGCGCTCGACTTTATGGAGCGCCGTTGCAGTACAATGGCAGGCTTGTCGCACACGCTCATACTATCCGACCTTAAAGAGACGGGGCAGACGGCACGCTCGCTATACCGCACTGTGGCACGATACATTGAAAAGCGCGGAATAAACAAGCTCATAGGCATAGGCAAAGATATAAAATCCGAAGGCGACAGGCTATCAAAAGCTGTAACTGAAGCACATTTCTTTATTTCGGTGGAGGAATTCATGCAATCGCCGATATTCGCAACCCTGCACGATGAGGCTATCCTTGTAAAAGGTTCCCACGCCTTCCGCTTCGAGGAGATATCCGAAGCGCTTGAAAAGAAGGTACACCAGACAATACTCGAAGTAAACCTATCGGCACTGCGCGAAAATCTCAACCACTACCGCAAGTTCCTGCGCCCTGATACAAAAATGATATGCATGGTAAAGGCCTCGGCATACGGCACGGGAGCAATGGAAGTTGCCCGCACCCTACAGGAGTCGCACGTAAACTACCTTGCAGTAGCTGTGGTAGACGAGGGAGTGGAACTGCGCCGCGCAGGGCTTACGGCGGGCATCATAATAATGAACCCCGAACCATGTTCGTTCCGCACACTTTTCGAGAACAAGCTCGAACCGGAGGTTTATAGTTTCTCCATGCTACGCGCACTTGTTCAGGCAGCCACCCGCGAGGGAATAACCGACTACCCTGTTCACATAAAGATTGACACAGGAATGCATCGTCTGGGATTCCTCCCCGAAGAGGTACCCGCCTTAGTCGAAGAGTTCAAGAAGCAATCGGCACTCACTCCCCGCTCGGTATTTTCACACTTTGCGGGTAGCGATTCCGAGGCATTCAATTACTTCACCGAAGAGCAGACGGCACGCTTCGTAAAAGCAGCCGACACCCTGCAGGCAGCCTTTCCCCACCACATATTGCGACACATCTGCAACAGCGCAGCAATAGAACGCTTTGCCGACCGACAGATGGATATGGTGCGTCTTGGAATAGGATTGTACGGCGTATCACCGATAAAGGAGGATGCAGCCCTAAAGACCGTAGCCACGCTGAAGACAATAATCCTGCACACCTGCGATGTACCTGCTGACGAGACTGTGGGATACAGCCGCAAAGGAACACTATCGCGCCCATCGCGCATAGCAGCCCTGCCGATAGGATATGCCGACGGACTCAACCGCAAACTTGGCAACGGCAACGGCTACTGCCTCGTCAACGGCAAAAAGACAAAATATGTAGGAAACATCTGCATGGATGTATGCATGATAGATGTTACGGACATCGAATGCAAGGAGGGCGACAGCGTGGAGATATTCGGAAGCAATCTGCCCATTTACCGTCTCGCCGAATGGCTCGACACGATTCCTTATGAGGTACTTACATCAGTGTCGACACGTATAAAGCGTGTTTATTATTGCGATTGAAAATTCTATAAGGTCTTTAGGGTCTTTAAGGGCTTTAAGGGCCTTAAGGGCCTTAGGGGCCTTAGAGTCTTTAGAGACTTTAGAGACCCTAAAGACCTTAGAGCTACTATCACCTCACAAACAATTCCCGGAGAAGAATATCGCCCTTTCTTGTCATCACCTCCATGCGGTAGCAACCGGCAGGCAGGCCCTCGACATTCACACTCTCGTTGTAGGGCATCGAATAGAGCAATTTTCCGCTGAAATCTTTTATCAGCACCCTCATGCCCCAGCTATGCGCATCGGGCAGGATGAAACTGTCGCGGTACATACGCGAACGTGGCGCACGCTCGCGCCACTCTGCAACAGGGCTCTCAACTTCGAATGCATCCACCGCCGTTACTGCCCAATGGGCATCCTGAGGAGTATCGTTCCAAACGAACAGAGTATCAGTAAGATTGGCTGCAATAAGATTGTCAATATTATCTGTATCAACAGGATAGACCGACGAACGATAAAGATTGTATCGAGTCTGCGGACGGCCACTCTTAGCCTTCACGCTGCTCCACGACAGACGGAGTGCATTGAAAAGATGTTCGCCCTTGAAATTCTCAGGCGATTCGGGCTTTGCCTCGCCAGACCACTCCATTGCCGGAATTAGCGCCTTTTTGCGATTAAAAACCTTCAGAAATTCGGCAACACCCTTATAGTTCTTCAACAGATGTTCGGCGCGGAAGATTGCCGTACCTGCCGCTCCTGCTTCTCGCGAAGTAAAGAACTGTCGGGTAATCTCTTCGCGTGCCCAATCACCTTCACCCGGCATAAGACGGTAAACGCCCAATCCCGGTGCAATATGACGACCGGCGGAATTTTCCTGCCAATCGAGCACGAAAGGATAAAAATTGTTCCCCGAAAAGTACATCATCGGGAACAGTGCATCCATAACACCATCCTTCAACCAACGCTGTGCCTCCTGAAAGACTGTATTGTACGCATCCCATCCACGCGAAGAGTACCTTGTAAGGTTACTATGCTTGCCAAGCGGAGCGCAACTCACTCTCACCCATGGCTTTATATTCTTTACAGACGAGTATATCTTCTGCACAATGGAGGTGATGTTGGCGCGGCGCCATTCAGTGTGGCTCATTCCTTTACCGTAGCGGCGATGCAGAGCATAGTCGTTGTAGTCGCGCGGTTGGTCGGGGTAACGTATATAGTCGAGGTGAATACCATCGACATCATATTTGCCCACAATTTCGGAGACCAACGAGACAAGATAGTCGGCCGTCTCAGGTGTGCCGGGCTCCATGTACCAGCTACCCTTGTAGAGCTTGCACAAAGCGGGATGCCTGCGGCTCAAGCTCATACGCCCATGTGAATTGACATGCTTCACCTTGCCCAACGGCAATGTAACCAGCCATGCGTGCAACTGCATACCCCTCTTGTGGCACTCCTCGATGGCAAAGGCCAAAGGGTCGTATCCGGGATTCCTGCCCGCCTTACCTGTAAGCACAGGAGAGAAGGGTTCTATGGCAGAGGGATAAATAACATCCCCGCGCACACGCGTCTGCAACAATATGGTGTTGATATTGTAGACGGCAAGCGAATCGAGCAGACGGGTAAATTCACCTTTCTGTTTTTCGATATCCGCCGGCGATTTTATTTTGGTCTTCGGCCAGTCGAGATTTTCTATTGTTGTTACCCACACGGCACGATACTCCCTTTTGGGAGAGTGCCAATACTGTGCCACGGCTTCTGTAGCCGACAGCATCACAAAAGATATAATGACAATAAACAGATGTTTCATATACAAAGAGAGGCACAGCAAATGAGCATAATTCAATCCGTGCTACCTATTTTCATGGATTTATGCAACAAAATTACTCTTTTTTGAGGATTTTATGATAATAGTATCCGATTATTTTGTAATTTTGTACGTTCAAACTACGATAAAATACAATATAAACTTTTATATAGTAAAAACTTATGACAAAGACAAAGAAATTTATCACTTGTGACGGAAACCAGGCTGCGGCACACGTAGCTTATATGTTTTCCGAGGTAGCTGCCATTTACCCCATCACACCTTCGTCTACAATGGCGGAGTACGTTGACGAGTGGGCAGCTCAGGGACGTAAGAATCTCTTCGGCGAGACAGTTGCCGTTCAGGAGATGCAGTCTGAAGGTGGTGCTGCCGGTGCAGTACATGGTTCATTGCAGGCAGGTGCATTGACTAACACATTTACAGCATCACAGGGTCTTCTGTTGATGATTCCCAATATGTACAAGATTGCCGGTGAGCTTCTTCCCTCGGTATTCCACGTATCGGCACGAAGCCTTGCAGGTAGCTCATTGTGTATCTTCGGTGACCACATGGACGTTATGGCTTGCCGTCAGACAGGCTTCGCAATGCTTTGCGAGGGTTCTGTTCAGGAGGTTATGGATCTTGCTCCCGTAGCTCACCTTGCTACTTTGAAGAGCCGCATCCCCTTCCTCAACTTCTTCGACGGATTCCGTACATCACACGAGATCCAGAAGATCGAGCTCATCGAGCAGGAGGACATCGCTCCCCTCGTAGACTGGAACGCAGTTCAGGAGTTCCGCGACCGCGCACTTACTCCTACAGCTCCCTCTACACGCGGTACAGCTGAGAACCCCGAGACATTCATGACTCACAAGGAGGTTGTCAACAAGTACTACGATGCAGTACCCGACATCGTTGCTGAGTACATGAAGGAGATTTCAGCAATCACAGGCCGCAACTACGC
>JAFYLO010000108.1 GCA_017557045.1 Bacteroidaceae bacterium
CGGATAATCATGGCGAGTAAGGATAAAGTTTACCATCAGTCGGGCAATACGACCATTACCATCTTCAAAGGGGTGAATGCGGATATAACGATAGTGGAACAATGCTGCTAACTCTACAGGGGTAAGTTTGCCCTCTTGCTCTGCCTTGTTATACCAATCCACCAGGTCTGCCATCAGACTGGGAGTTTCTTCGGGTGAAGCATATTCAAATCTGTCACCATATCGTGTAATCACACTATTAGGACGTGTTTTATATTGCCCGGCATGTATTACATAGCTCGTCTGAACTCCACCAGGCAAATTACGATATACCGTATAATCCTCACGAAGTAATGTCTGGTGTAGTGTTCTAATAAAGTTTTGCGTCAAAGGAGTTTCTTTTACCTTAGCCTCTTCTGTCATCATTCGCAACCCCACATTGCTTGCTGTCATCTCTTGAACATCACGCACGCTTGCCTCTCCAATCACCTTGCCGAACAACAACAAGATTTCCGTCTGACCATAAGTCAGCGTATTACCTTCTATGTGGTTGCTATTATAGTTGAAGTCCACTGTGAAGCGACGACTAAGTCTATCCTTATCCTTTTCGGATAGTGGTTGTAACTCTTGCCATGCAGTCAAAGCCTTCTTAATATTAAGATATTTCATACAGCACCTTATTTAGTATCACTCAGTGCAAATATACAAAATGTTTTCAATATGGTTGTACAACTACAACCTTTTTCATTGTTTTCTGCAATAATTTCTGCCGCGTCCCGCGTCCCTTTACGTTTGTAACGCGAAGGATTGAGTATAAGCATCTGTGATGCGCTTAAAATACAACCGTAAGGACATTACGCGGCTTCAGGTTCAATTGGATTTAATGTATGTAAGCGCATTACAAATGCGGGTGGAGAGGTTAATATATGTACGAGGTTGCCTGAGTACATGCTCACTCGGACACAAGCCTACCCCTTCCTTTACGAAGCAGATGCCCGAAAACAGCAGTACGCACACTACAAATGCAATTGAAATTTTCATGTTGTTCCTATTTAAACACAGCACTCCCGCTTTAAGAAGCAGGAGTGCCGGTTGCTATTTATCATAATATCACTTCTTTGCAACAACCTTGCGGTAGGCAGGATTGTTCCAGAGTCTCATAATCTCGTAGAACTCCTTGTATTTTCCTGCTGGAATAATATCCATGTTGAGCGCAATCGAACGCTTGATGACAATCTTGCCACTCTCGTTGACGATGGAGATATTCACACTGCCGACAGAGTTCTTGATGCTCTTGCTTACATTCTTTGTAACCGAGGTTACACCATCGAGGGCGATTGTGTACTCATTCTTCTCGTTCACCTTATAAGGAATAGCAAATGCCGCAGTACGCTCCTTATTCAGACGTATGAAGCTCCATCTGTCCACACAACCAGTGGCGGGAGATGGGAGGGTATATGTTATATATTCTCCGTTTTCAGCAACCTTGCTCTCTTCGGAGAAAGTGTTGCCATTGCCACGCAAAGGAGTTACATCGAACTTGTAATCCTGCACCGCCTTTGTTGCCGAGAGCGTTACCTTACCAGTGAGTGTAATCTCTGTGTCTGTAGGCTGCATCTCAATTTCGTTGCCTGCAAGGTCGAATATAGAGTATTGCGAAGTGCGCCACTTGATAAGCGACTCACCGAGAGTGCGAACCGAGTAGAGACGGCCGCCGCAGAGCACCATATATTCGACTATGTTGCGTATGGTCTTCACCTCTTGAGCAGCAGGGAAAGCCACTACAACCTGTGCATCCAATCCTTCGGCACGCATCAACTTAGCCATTGCAAGAGCCTTTTCAGCCTCAGTACCGTAGGCTGTCTCCATCACTCTGCCGCACTGGCGTACAGAGTTTGCTGTAAGGAAGGGCTGCACCTTGCAAGTACCCAGTCCGTTGACGATATATTTCTGAATAGCCTCGGCACGCTTAAGGTCGTCTGTTGCACCCTGCATATACTCGCGGGGTGCACGGCGCAGGTCGCGTGTCTCGATAGTGAGAGGCATCAGATTGTCGGCAAGGCTCTGCGATGTTGTTATCGACAGATGGGGTACGCCGCCGTATCCATAGGGTGTGTTCTCTTCGCCCTTTGCTGACTTTACACCGCTGAATGTCCATGTGTAACGACCACCCTTCACAGTAGGCTTCACCTTAGAATCGGTGAGACTCCAGCGGAGTTCGGTTCCTTCGGGAACATTCACAATTACCTGATATTTATCAATATCCGCTCCTGCAACGCCTATAATCTCGTCAATGTCAAGCGAATTGTAAACGCCCGGTTCGGTGGTTACGGTGTACTGAAGATAGCTTGTTGCACCAAGTTCAAGACCTGTGTGGGTAACTACAAGCTCTGTCAACTTATTGTAATCGGGAGCCTTCGCCGCAATAGAGGGAAGCACGTAGTTAAAGGCATTTTCGGGTGTCTTTATGATTGTGCCATCCTTCTGCACCGTATATGAGGTGTCTATCTTTATCTTCTGATACTCGGGATTGTAAACTACGAATGTCTCGCCGAAAAGAGTGAAGAAGGAGTGGTGTGTATTGTGTCGCAACACCTTTGTTACCTTCTGTGTGATACCTCCGTCGGCTGTGAGGGTGTATTCGTCAATTATCTTCTTGTATGTTCCGTCCGCTACGGCAAACAGTTGTATGGCGAACATTATTGCCAATGCAAAAATTATATTTCTTTTCATAGGATTATTTCTTCTCAAAAACCAATACTCCGTTTGTCATCTCCTTGAATGTGTTTACCGCTCCGCGGAACTGCGCCCAGTCCGAAGCCTCGTAGACGCGCTTGCCAAGTGATATTTTCTGCTCGGCGCGGAGCTTTGTACCCTCCTGAGCAATGCTGCCCGATGCGCTTGCAACCTCACCTTCCGATGAGAGACTTTTTGCATCCTGCACCATCTTATAACCTTTGGGCAGTGTCATAGTCTCGTTAAGCTCTACATAGCGCGAGCAGGCATCCTTGAAGGCATATTTGCGCTCCTTGATGTTTGTGTCTACTCTGAGGAACGAGCATACGCCGCTGTAGAGTCCCGAGAATACCAGGGGCTTGCACATTATCACTCCCTCGCCCACTGTGGCATATGAGGGGATTGTGAATGTAATCTTAAGCTCGATAGGCGCCTTTTGGTAATCCTTTGCATCCTTGCAGGTATAACTTGTGAGGATGGCCTGAGGCGATACTGCGAGCAACTGGTTCTCAAGCGAACGGTAGATGCGGTCGGCGTATCCCTGAAGGAAAGGTGAGCGTACAGAGCCGTCGGACTGTCCCTCGGCATTTACTGTAAATTCGCCTGTAAGGGTACCATCGGGCGACAGTGCAGTCTTTGCATTTATCTTAAGATAGTGATTCATAGGATCCGATACAGGAGTGATGCAGAGGTCGGAACCTTCGGGAATACCGGGAAGGTAGTTCTGCTGCTGTTCGGCGCTCGACCACAATTCGCGCTTGAAGGGTACCCATGTGGGATCGAGAGGCATATATGTGCCATCTTCGAGCTTAACAACAGTCACGCAGTGGTTGAAGTGGTCGGCAGGGATTGTCTCAATGCGCGAGCCTGCCATTGTCATTGCGGGGTAGGCCTCGAAGCCTGCCATGCGCAGCATGGAGATGAGCAGCGCTGCCTTGTCCTTGCAGACACCGCAACGGTCTGTGAAGTTCATCTTTGTATTGTGCAGCGTGTAGCCCTCGCCCTTACCCATAGGAATACCGGAATAGCGCATATTGTCGGCTACCCAGTGGGTGAGGATAGAGATTTTCTGCATATTGTCCTTTACACCTTTCAGAAGTTCGTCAACCTTTTTCTGCGCCTCAGGTGTAGGCTCGAAACTGCCATAATCCTCGTTTACTCCGTAGAACCACAGAGACTTGTCCTCCCATTTTTCAGTTGAAGAGAGCATCAGTTTGGGGGCAACATCGTAGAGTGCCACCATATTCTTCTCGCTCTTGAAAGGGAGTGCCATCGACTGTGAGAATGTGTAGAGATTGCGGCCGCCGCTCTTGCGTACCGACGAACTGCACTCGCCCTGATAGAATTCATACTGTACGGGCTTGCCATCGGGCACACTCACGCTGTACACCTTCTTAACGGTAGGATAATCAACCCAGAAGGGGACAATATCGTAAAATTCTCCGCGCATGGGGGGCACGAAACGCTCATCGTCGTCGGCGGGAATATCGGCAAGCAGGGCGTATGTGAAGCCCTTTTTATTGATTGTGTAATCTACAATGTCGCCGGGGTTAAGCTCGCCAAGCTCTATCATTATCTGTCGCGCACCCCAATAGATGGCGCGTGCAGGAGCTGCATAGTCACAGGTAGTTGCTGTGTCGATGTTGCGCACTGTGCCGTCGGCGCCATAGACTGTTACTTTGTCGAACTGTGCAGAGGCTGTCAGAGGGTCGTAGTCGTACACAAGCACGCGGTGGGCAAGAGCACCGCGTCTGTCCTGTATGCGCAGTGCCTTGTGGATGGTGAAACTGCCGGAGCCGTTGTCCGTTACGCTTACACCGATACTGTCGAGCAGCACCGCCACTGAGGCTGAGGAGAAATTTTTATCTCCATTTGCCTTTGCGACTGCTGCCGACCAATCTTGCGCCATTGAGACGATGCTTGCCAACAGCGCGAAAAGAGTGATTGATATTCTTGTCATTTCTTTATAAATTAACTTCTTCTTATTCTTATCTTTAAGGCATTCTCTATGGGAGTATCGTTTATGAGCACAAGGTATCCGCCGCCACCGGCTCCGGTAATCTTGAAGCCTTTGACCTTATCCTTGTAGAGCTCTATGCTGTCGAGCACTTCACGGGGCGCCATATTGGGATACATTGCTATCTGAGCGTAGAAAGACTCCTTCGATGCCTTTCCCCACTCTTCTATGTCGCAAGCAGTCAGTGCCATCCAGCATCTCTCTGTAGCGGTAGCAAGAGCCTTTGCACCCTCAAGGGTGATATTTGTACCCTCAAGGACATCATAGTCGCTCACGCGGGGCGAGAGGGGGATTATCCATATATTATTCTCGATAAAATCGAGGATTTTCGTATCTGTTACACTCTCTATGTGTACGGGCCAATAGTCGTTGTCGTAGTCGAGGCGATTCAGTCCCGGCATCACTATTCCTATTGCATCCTGTGAACCACTGATGTATGTGCCTCCGGGAGGATTCTCGTAACGGAATACCATTTTGGCAAGCGTCTCGCGGTCGCCTTCGGGAATGTCTACATGCCACATCTCCATTGCAGCCTTGCGCGATGAGGTGCTCATGCCACTGCGGTTGTTGAACTCATAGTCGGGTTCTATGCATATGGTTATTACAGAGCCAGGACATAGTTTGTTGACACTCAATTGGTCGTGCCATCCTCCCGCAAGGTCAATTCGGTAGGGGATATTACACTCCTGACGCAATGCAGTTGTCGAACGACGGGGGAGGCCTGCGGCCGGTTCGCGGTTGCTCACAATAAGTTCAATGCCATGTTCGTCGCAGAAGCGGCGTTTTTCGGGAGTGTATCCGTCGCTGTTGACAAAAAATATGTCGGGTTTCAAGCGTTTGACATCCTCGGCAAAGTCCATAATGCCACTGCCGGAGTTTACAAAAGCATCCTTTACGTAGCGTATGGCCTTAACCATATACAAACGTTCACGCTCAGTATTGATGGTTTTGCGGTTCTTCAGGTCGTGTATCGTGCGATCGGAGCCTATGCCTACATAGAGGTCGCCGTATGAGGATGCCTCTTCGAAGAAGGCAACGTGCCCCGAATGCAACATATCGTAACATCCCGATACAAAAACTTTTTTGCTCATGGTTACCTGTTTGTGTAAGGTTTATACTCTATGAGGCTGACTGAAAAGTTTATTTTTACCAACTTCCCGGTCAACCTCATATATATGTAACTTAGAATAGATTGACAAACAATCCGTTAGCCAAGTTTAGCAAGTGCCTCTTTAATTCTATTCATCGCCTCAACGATATTCTCGTCGCTGGTAGCGTAGCTCATTCTGAAGCAGTCGGGAGCACCGAACGATGCACCGCCTACGGTTGCCACGTGTGCTTCGGTGAGAAGGTACATTGCAAGGTCGTCTGAATCCTTTACCGTCTGTCCGTTGTAGCTCTTGCCGAAGAATGAACTGCATTTGGGGAAGAGATAGAATGCTCCTTCGGGTACGTTGACCTCGAGTCCGGGAATCTCCTTTGCGAGCTTCACGATAAGGTCGCGGCGACGCTGGAATGCCTTCTGCATCTCTGCCACAGGCTCCTGTGAACCCACGTATGCCTCTACAGATGCCATCTGCGATACTGAACAGGGGCCGCTGGTGTACTGTCCCTGCAACTTGTTGCAGCCTTTTACTATCCATTCGGGACCTGCAATGAAGCCTATGCGCCATCCTGTCATTGCGTATGCCTTTGAAACACCGTTAACGATGATTACACGGTCGCGTATCTCCTCGAACTGCGCAATGCTCTCGTGGCGACCGATGTAGTTGATGTGCTCGTAAATTTCATCGGCAACAACAAATACATTGGGGTATTTTGCAAGCACTGCTGCAAGCTCCTTAAGTTCCTCTCTGCTGTATACCGAACCTGTGGGGTTTGAGGGTGAGCAGAGAATGAGCATCTTGGTCTTGGGAGTGATTGCAGCCTCAAGCTGTGCGCCTGTTATCTTGAAGTTCTGCTCTATACCTGCATACATTGTTACGGGTGTACCGTCGGCGAGCTTCACCATTTCGGGGTAGCTTACCCAGTAGGGAGCGGGAACAATAACCTCGTCACCGGGGTTTACAAGTGCCATTATCACATTGCAGACTGACTGTTTAGCACCGTTGGATACTGATATTTGAGCGGCTGTATATTCGAGGCCGTTCTCATTTTTCAGTTTCTCCACTATGGCATTGCGCAATGCGGGGTATCCGGGAACAGGAGAGTATCTTGAGAAATTCTCGTTCACTGCCTTTATTGCTGCCTCTTTTATAGCGTCGGGAGTATTGAAGTCGGGTTCTCCCACGCTCATGTTTATAACATCTACACCTTGTGCTTTGAGCTCTTGGCTTTTTTGGGACATTGCCAATGTTGCCGAGGGTGATAATCTGTTGAGACGGTCTGATAATTGGTTCATGGTGTTATGTATATTATAAATTATTCTTCATTCAAATGTAGTGTATGCCCCATTCTTTCTGCCTTTGTATGCAGGTAACGCGAATTGAAACTGTTGGGGGCAATTTCACAGCTTACAATTTCTGAAATTTCGAGTCCGTAGCTTTCGAGACCTATACGCTTGACGGGATTGTTGGTGATGAGACGCATTTTGTGGACGCCCACACTGCGCAATATTTCGGCACCTACGCCATAGTCTCTCTCATCGGCCTTGAATCCGAGGCAGAGGTTGGCATCGACAGTGTCCATACCCTCTTCCTGCAACTTGTAGGCCTTCATCTTGTTCATAAGACCTATGCCGCGGCCCTCCTGATTGAGGTAAACTATCACTCCCTTACCACTCTCATCTATCAACTGCATTGCCTTGTGGAGCTGGGCACCGCAATCGCAACGCTGCGAGGCGAAGATGTCGCCTGTCATGCACGATGAGTGTACTCTGACGAGTATAGGTTCATCCTCTTTCCACTCACCCTTGATGAGTGCTATATGTTCGAGACCGGTAGACTTCTGTCTGAAGGGTATCAGGCGGAAATGGCCGTATTTTGTGGGCATATCGACCTCTTCGCCCTGCTCCACGAGTGATTCCTGTTTCAGACGGTACTTTATAAGGTCGCTTATGGATATAATCTTAAGGCCGTACTCTGCCGCAAGTATTTTGAGTTCGGGCATACGTGCCATTGTACCATCCTCGTTCATTATCTCTATGAGTGCAGCGGCAGGCTGGAGTCCTGCGAGACGGGCAAGGTCGATGCTTGCCTCTGTGTGTCCCGCACGACGGAGTACACCCTTATCCTGTGCGTAGAGGGGGTTTATATGTCCGGGACGGGCGAATGTCGTGGGAGTGCTTGCAGGGTCGGCAAGAGCCTGTATGGTTGCAGCTCTGTCGGCTGCCGATACACCTGTGGTACAGCCCTCTATTTTGTCGACAGTTACGGTAAAGGGAGTGCCCAGAAGACTGGTATTTGAGCTTACCTGCGGCTCAAGTTCAAGTTCCTTGCAACGTGACATTGTTATCGGGGCGCAAAGAACTCCTCTGCCATGCTTGAGCATAAAGTTTACCGCTTCGGGGGTTATCTTTTCTGCTGCTATTATGAAGTCTCCTTCATTTTCGCGATCCTCGTCGTCTACGACTATGACAAATTTGCCTTCGCGGAAATCTTCGATGGCTTCTTCAATAGTGCTTAATTTTACATCTTCCATATATGTGCTTAATGTAAGGTGTTTTATATTAGTTTTTCTTTTTTCATTCTCTCCATCAGTGCACGCGAGTTATTTCTTATCTTTTTGAGGTCGCGTGATATCTGATTATTGAATTTGGCTGCTCTGAGGTAGAATATTATTCCTATGGGGAATATTATTATTGACATTATATTCAACCATCTTCTCTTGAATGGTGAGCGCAGTTCACCTGCCATCATCACCGGATATTCATTGAGCAACTGTATTACTTTGCGGTTCTTGCTGTTACCCATCTCTTCGATGAGTATCTCAAGTCTGTCGCTGAATTCTTCTATCGGCAGTGTCTCCTCTTCACTGAAGAATACCTTTACAGGATTGGGAAGTCTGTTGCTGCGGTACTGCGAAGAGTATTTCTTGCTCTCTTCAGCTATTCCTTCGAGCGTATTGTAGGCCTTTGCGTAGTCAGGATCCTCGATTATAACCTCCTTAAGGGTTACATTGCGCGACTCTCTCAATCCGAATATTTTCCTGAAGAATGTTTTATAGGCATCCATATTGAAGATGGTGGAGTCCTTGTTCGACTGGTAGGTGAATATTATTCCCAACGGTGCGAGTACCATTGTGCTTATCCAACTGCCGAACCACACGTACCACTCACCCTCGCGGGCCATCTTGTAGCCTGAGGTGTTGAATATGTAGTAGAGGATAAATATAGCTACGGATATAAGCACCGGATAACCGAGACCTCCCTTCTTTACGATTGCTCCAAGAGGTGCACCAATGAAGAAGAATACAAGACAGGCAAGCGAAAGGGTTATCTTTTCCCACCATGTTATGCGGTGCTTGTTTAGATCTTTGTCGAGCGAGCGCATGATATTCTTCTTAATTTCGTAGTCTGTCATCAACTGTTCAACCTTGTCGAGTGCTGCTCTTTTCACTCTCAACTTTGATGTCTTTGAGAGGTTATCGTATACACTGTCGCTATTGAGTGCAAAAATCTGCTCCTTTTCCTGCTCAATAGAATCCTCTTTTGTGAACTCCATCCTCTGCGTGTAGGCATTGCGCAGAGCAGCCTTGTAGTTGTTGCGACCTATACTGTCGTTGTAATGTGTGAGCGAGTCGATTGAATGCACAAGTTCCTTCATATTCTTGCTTGCAGCCTGCTTCTTCAGGAAAGAGCCGTCCTTCATATCGAATCCTCCACCGAAGTCTATGACTATGATTTTTTCGCGGAAGGTTTCACGTGTGTAGGGAATGTTCCTGTTTTTAGAATTCTCTTTCAGTTCGGTAGCATTGGCGAACCTCTCGCCATTGTATAGTTTAAGCAGAAGATGTTGCTGGTCGGCAGTTGTCTCTATCTTTCCCGAATCGGAAACTATGATGCTTGCATTTTCGAAACCCTGTGTCATGTCGTATATCATCACACGACGCAACATACCGCTCTCCTTGTCCTTCTCCTTGACAAAGAGGTTGTATCCCTCTATCTTGTCGTAGAATACACCTTCGGGAATCTCAACCTCAGGTGAAGTCTGCCTTATGGAGTAGAGCACAGTATAAAGCTTTACCTGCGCCTTAGGGCCTATCTCATTCTGGAACACAAAGGATATTCCTCCGAGTATAGTACACACTACGACCAACGGAGCCATTATTCTGAGCAGGGGAATACCGGCAGCCTTCATTGACAAGAGTTCAAGCCTCTCGCCAAAATTGCCGAATGTCATCAGCGCTGCAAGAAGTATTGCAAGCGGCAGTGCCTGACCTACCATCGTGAGTGAGCCCAAGTAGAAGAATTGCGCCATCACCCAAAGGTCGAGTCCTTTGCCTACAAATTCATCCACCCATCTCCACAGGAACTGCATTATCAGGATGAAAGTGCATATAAAGAATGTTGCCACAAAGAGCATCAGGAAACTCTTTATGATGAAAAGGTCAAGTTTCTTTATATGTAGGTTAGGAAATTTCATTGCTGTCGGTAATCTCTTTTTTAGGTGGTATAAATCCTGTTTATATACAATATACCATATTTTTGCAAAGTTAGCACAAATGCACGAATATTACCACAGAAAGTGTTTGAAAATATTCCTAAAAAATTGTACCCGCCGTACATATCCAATGCGCGGCGGGTACAAAATATAGAATCTATTATTGTCAGCAAGGATTTTTGTGTCTGAATCCTCGCCACATACAGGCGAAGCCTATTATCATAAATGGGATACTGAGCCACTGTCCCATATCCAGTGTCATACCCTCTTCGAATGCCGACTGCACCTCCTTCAGGAACTCCACAAAGAAGCGGAATGTGAAGATGGTTGCAAGACAATATCCGAAATAGAAGAGACTGCCCACCTTCGAAGGAAACTTCTTGTAGAGAAGCAATCCACCTGCGAATATTGCAAAATAGGCAATTGCCTCGTAAAGCTGTGCAGGATGGCGGGGAAGCTCATCCACCTGAGCAAATATCACTCCCCACGGCATTTCGGTTACATTGCCCAAAATTTCGGAATTGAAGAAATTACCCAATCTTATCATGCCTGCCACAATGGGAGTGGTGATGGCAATATTGTCCAAAAGCCATGCAAATGAGAGCTTTGTACGCAGGGTGTAAAGCCACAATGCAATAAAGAGTCCTATAGTACCTCCGTGGCTCGCAAGCCCTTGATAACCTATAAATTTCCAACCCGAGGCTGTCTCCTTTATGGGCAGGAACATCTCAATAATGTGGTTGAAGTAATATTCAGGCTCATAGAATATGCAGTGTCCCAAGCGCGCACCAATGAGAATGCCGAGGAAACAGTACATGAAGAGCGGTTCGAACAACTCCATGCTCACATTCTGACGCTTGTAGAGGTGCTTCATTATCATGTAGCCCGCAAACAGACCTATTATCCAGCAGAGGGAGTAATAACGTACTTCGAATCCCAGGAAAGAGAATGGCCCGGTTGCCGGGTCCCACACAAAGTAGCAGGGTATTGTAGCAGCCATAATCCTAAACGTTGAAGCGGAAGTGCATGATGTCTCCGTCCTGCACTACATACTCTTTACCTTCGACGCTCATTTTTCCGGCCTCCTTTACGGCTGCTTCGGAGCCAAGGCTTATATAGTCATCATACTTTATAACTTCGGCACGTATGAAGCCTTTCTCGAAGTCAGTGTGGATTACTCCTGCACACTGCGGAGCCTTCCATCCCTTACGGAATGTCCATGCTCTTACCTCAACCTCACCGGCAGTGATGAATGTCTGTAATGTGAGCAGACTGTAGATTGACTTGATGAGACGGTCGCATCCCGATTCAGTGAGTCCCATATCCTCAAGGAACATCTGCTTCTCCTCATAGCTTTCAAGCTCGGCAATTTCAGCCTCTGCCTGAGCGGAGATTATGAGAAGTTCGGCATTCTCGTCCTTTATAGCTTCGCGTACAGCCTCAACATACTTGTTGCCTGCCGATGCCGATGTATCGTCTACGTTACATACATAAAGTACGGGCTTTGCAGTAAGGAGGAAAAGATTTTTTGCAATCTGCTGCTCATCCTCTGTGTCGAATGTAACGGTACGTGCCGACTTTCCAGCTTCGAGGGCAGCCTTGTACTGCATAAGTACATCATACTCAAGTTTTGCAACTTTGTCGCCACCTACACGAGCCTGCTTCTCTACACGCTTGATGCGGTTCTCCACAGTCTCAAGATCCTTGAGCTGAAGCTCTATATCTATAATCTCCTTGTCGCGGACAGGGTTTACAGAGCCGTCTACGTGTACTATATTGTCATTATCAAAGCAACGAAGCACGTGAATGATAGCATCAGTCTCGCGTATATTTCCGAGGAACTGGTTACCGAGACCTTCGCCTTTGCTTGCACCTTTTACAAGACCTGCAATATCCACAATGTCGCAAGTTGCAGGAATGATGTTCTTGCAATGTACAAGTTCGGCAAGTTTGGTAAGACGTTCATCGGGAACGGTTATCTGTCCCTGCTGTGCATCGATTGTACAGAAGGGGAAGTTTGCTGCCTGTGCCTTTGCACTTGAGAGGCAATTGAAAAGTGTTGATTTTCCTACGTTGGGCAAGCCCACGATTCCTGCTTTTAGAGCCATATCTGTTTATTTCCTTTAAATTATTTTACAGTGAGTGCAATATATCTTTGCCGCAATATGGTGCAAAGATAATGAAAGATGGATAATTATAAAAGTTTTTTAATTACCCATCTTTCTTATACCATGTTTATACAGAATAGTTAATTATCTATATAACTTCTCTTTCCATCGATTATATAGACTCCCGATGAGGTGATGCGTTTGATTCTTCTACCACGTATGTCGTATATTACCGCATCCTTTCCATCAGCTTCGATGACGTCTATTCCTGTATTTACGGTGTATCCCTTCTTTACAGTTGTTATCAATGCCGAAAGTTCATCGATAAGCGCAGGACAGAGATTGAAATATCTTTTTGTTATCGCATCCTGCGACTCTGCCACCTTTGCCATCATCGACTCAACATCGGCTGCGAGGGTGGCACTTGTTATCTCTATTCCCTCTTTGAAGGTAAGCGATTCTGTATTTGCAGTATCAACAATCTGATTATGGATTGCAGTCGCTTCACCGATAATCTCCTTGAGCGCCGCAACATCGGCATTCTCCTTTTTGAGCTCTACTGCAACGAGACGCCACATCGATTGGTCATACGATTCGTAGTCCCAACCTACAACCTGGTACGACGCACTGCAATGTAGGCTTGCCGAGGTGTCGCCGCTCTTGTGCAGATAGTATTCTGCAAAGCCGCTCTCACCCACGGTCAATTTTACGGCATCTGCCATCTTCGATGCGGTGGCGGTAACCTTGCTGTCCTTCTGCAGGAAGTTTATGTACTTGCCGTTGCTGGATATGTAGAACTCATTCTCCTTACCCGTGGAGATAAGTGTGAAACGACGCATCTTGGGCGAGTTTGTTCCCGGCTCACAGATGATATTGCCATTGTTATAGTACATTGAGTACTGCGGGAAGCGTACATTGTAGAGCTGATAACTGTTGCCCGGCTGTATCTTCACCCGGTTGTTGTCGCCATCGGCAATAACCTTTGAAATCTCCTTGTCGAGCATCGCAGCCCACTCGCCATATGTGTGCTCGCCCTGGTCCTTATTATCGTATGCCGCCCGGGCACCTTCGTTGAGAGCCATGAGGTCGAGAAGTGCTGTCTCGTAGTAGTATCCTACATTCTTGTTGTATGTATCCTTGAACTCGAGAATGGCTGCGGTAGATGCAATGGCATGCTCCAATGCCTCGTACTGCTGCTCTTCACTGCCGCCATTCTTGCTCGGGATGAACATTTCTGTGCCATTGGCAGACACAGCAACCACCACTACATCCTTTGCAGCTATCTTTTCGGGTAGCTCTATCTTGTGAACATTGGCAAAGGTAAGAAGTGTTGTTGAGTCGCTGTCGTACACCTTGAATCCGACTGCATACTTACCGTCGGATATTTCAAGTTTCTTGCCTGTCTTCATATAGACATAACCTGTTGCAGTAATGTTTATAGAATCCTTACAAAAGGCTGTATATTGTCCTGTCTCGCCACATTTGCCGGGTACATAGTCGAGTTTGTATCCCTCGCCGCCGTCGGCGCGTAGTTCGGGACGGACACGGTCCTCGATAAATTGTACTGCTCCTGCCTTTTTGGGATATTTTGCCAACTTCTTCTTAGTGTCGTTTATCATTCGTGTGGTGGAGTTTATGGTATAAGAACCATAGTCTCCTATGGTAAGGTTCTTCATGGGAACGAAGAAACCATGAGCATCGAAGAAGTCGGTGAGGTCTTCACCTGCAGCGGCTGCACATTTTTCGGCAAAACGCAACAGGTCGGTTCGTGCCAGGTTGGTCTCAGAACCCGATTCCTTCTCAAGCGGTTCCTCGCGCAGAAGCTTGAAGAGTGTAGGATAGAACTGTGGATTGTTGCCTGCCACATGGTAGTAGAGATAGAGCTGCCAATACATACGCATCATTATGCCTATGTTGCGCAGTGTCCAGGGGACATTGTTCTCGAAATCCTTTGCTACATCGCCAATAGGCGGTCCCCATGTAACGAACTTGCCGAGCTTGTAGAGTACCACATTGGAGAAGAGGTTGTTGCTCACCTCGCCGCAACGGATCATATTGATGGCTGCCTGATGGATATGGCCGTTCTCGTGGGCAGGTCCCCATGCGTTGTCGCTGTGCTTCATCATATTTTTATAAGGCAACAGACTCTTTATGTGGGTGCGCACATGGAATGTGTTGTATGCACCTGCAGCCTGGTAGCCATCACTTGTGGAGATTGCACAGAGTCTGTTGTTGAAGCGCGAGGGTTTGTACTCCTCTATACCCATGATGCCCTGTTCCCAGACAACGAGGCTGTCCCACCACCCTATCGCGTCGCTTATGGCATCGGGGCAACAATCGTCGGCTATCATATATTCGCGTTCCATGAAGAATGCTTCATGGTCGCCTTTCACAAACATATATTTATGCTTCGCATGGTTGCGGGTGATGTCTACCCAATCTTCGTCGTTGTGTCGGCTCTTGTCCCAATAACCGTTTACATATCCACCCTCTATGTGGATGGGGATGGAGTCGAAGTCGGCAAGCACATAATCTTTTCTTGTGTCTGCCACATAGTTTATGAAGAATGTCTGGTCGTCGCGGACTATGGGAAGTATGTTCAATCCCTTCTTCAGTTCCACCCTTATTCCTTTGTAGTTGTTCTCTGCCACCGCATCTATTTCGAGTGTAGAGCCCTCTTTGGGTTCTTTGCCTACAAAGATATAGAGCACATCTCCTGCATTGCCGCAAATGCCGGTGGGGTTATTGAGCCATGAATAGGGGCTTATCAGAAGAATTTTTGTCCAGTGGTCGGGGTTACTGTATGGTTCGTATGTGTGTACACGGAACTCCTCTTCGCGTGCCGCCCATGAATTGTTCTTTATCTTCTTCGCCATCTCAATTATGACACTGCCGCATCCGCTGAGAGCAGCATCGAGCTCTTCGTCACTCATAGAGAGATATTCGCTCTTCAGCTCCGAACAAGATTCATCAACAAAATATTTCGACAACAAGAGTTCAATGGAGTCGGAATTCTCAATAACATCGTTGAAAGCATTGAATCTTGACCTTGCAGCTGCAATTTCATCGTCGCTCACCTCAACCTTTTCGTATGTCCACTCCGACCCTTCGAAGCGGTCCACTGCCGAGTGCCAGGGCACTACATTGTAGTCGCCTGCGCAGTGAACACCCCATGTTGCACCGGCTGTATTCACTATATTGTAACACTCGATGCTGAATCCGTTGTTTCGGGATACATAGAGAACTGCGGGCTCCTTTGCCGTTGAAAAATATTTGCTGTTGTCTGTTTCGTTCTGTATGTAGCGTCCGGTGAAAATATTCTGTATATTCCATCCATCTCCATCTTTAGTGAAACGCCACAGCTGGCTGTAATCGTTTTCCACCGGCGATTTGCAGAAGAGAAAACTCTGGCCGTAGTCCTCAGTGAGTATGACACCAGTGCGGAAAGTATTAAGAAGACGGTAGGTAGCACCATCCTCGGGGAAATTCTGTGCCTGAGCCGTCACAACCGACGCAAGCAAAAGAAGTAATGTCCTTACAAAAAGTTTCATTTCTTTATTTATTAATTGAATTTGCACTTAAGCTATTCAAATTATAATGAGAGTGCACTTTTCGAAAAGCGCACTCTCATACTATAGTCGGTCTATTTTCTGATATATTCTTTCTGACCGTTGATAAAGTAGATTCCGGATGATGTTACAGATTTTACCCTGCGTCCGCGTATATCATATATCACAGACTTCTTGCCGTCGGCTGTGACGATGCCAATGCCGGTATTCACTGTATATCCGGCCTTTACTGCAGAAATTGCGGCAGTCATCTCATCGATGAGCGCGAGGCATACATTATAGTATTTGTTTGTTACTGCTGTCTGCGACTCGGCTGCCTTGGCCATCATTGTCTCAATGTCGGCAACAAGGGTGGCGCTTGTAACCTCTATGCCCTCCTTGATGGTGACAGAGGCTGTGCTTGTGGTATCTACTATCTGATTGTAGATTCCGGTAGCCTCGGCAATAAGTTCGCTGAGTGCTGCTGCGTCGGCCTTCTCCTTCTTGGCATCCACTGTAACGAGCTGCCACAACGAAGGCTCCTCGTCGTGGTTCCAGCCAACGATTACATACTGCTGGCTGCTGTGGATTCCAAGGTCGGTGTCTCCGCTCTTGTAGAGATAGAACTTGCCCACTTCGTGCTCGCCTACAGTAAATTTGATAGCCGAAGACTGCTTGGTGGTAGTTGCAGTCGCCTGCTGGCTTCTTCCGATGAAATTGATGTACGAGCCGTTGTTCGAGATGTAGTATTCATTCTCTTTTCCGGTAGATATCAATGTAAATCGGCGTGCCTTAGGGGTTGAAGTACCCTTCTGGCAGGTGAGCTTGCCCGATTCGCAGTACATTGTGTAGTTGGTATACCTTACATTGTAGAGCTGATAGATGTTGCCCGAATGTATCTTCACACGGCTGTCGGGATTAGAAACAATGGCTGCAATCTCCTTGTCGATAAGAATAGACCATTCGCCGTATGTGTGCACGCTCTGGTCCTTGTTCTCGATAGCTGCCTTAGAACTTGCTACAAGTGAATCGAGTCCTACAAGATAGGATTCGAAGAAGTATCCTACATATTTCGAAGCAGTATCCTTCATCTTGAGGTATGACTCTGCAATGGCTATTGCCTCGTTCAATGCCTCGAGCTGCTGCTCTTCGGTACCCTCGTTCTTGTTCTTTACCGGAACTTCTGTACCATTGGCAGACACAGCAACAACCTTTATATCCTTTGCAATCATTGCATCTGTAAGCTCCATTGAGTGCCTGTTGGTGAATGTGAGCAGCTCGCCCTCGCTGTCATATACCTTGAAGCCTACTGCTGCATTGCCGCCTGAGAATGTGAGTTTCTTGCCCGATTTCGAATATATGTATCCGCTTGCCTCCACACCGATTGAGTCGGCCATATAGGCTGTGTAGAGACCAAGCTCACCGAACTTGCCCTCTTCGTACTCGAGCTTGTATCCCTCGCCACCGTCGGTACGGAGTGTGGGTGCTACACGGTCTTCGATAAATTCAATGGCTGCTGCTTTCTTGGTGTACTTAGCCATTTTTTCCTTTGTCTGGTTTATCATTCGGGTGGTTGAACTGATGGTCCAATCACCATAGTCGCCTATGACATTACGAGACATTGGTACAAAGAATCCCCATGCTTCGAAGAATTTTGTCAAATCCTCACCCGATGCCTCGCAACACTTTTCGGCAAAGTGCAGAAGGTCGTTACGTCCGAGATTGTCGTATCCGCCCGATTTCTTCTCCATAGGATCATCGCGCAACAGCTTGAAGAGTGTGGGATAGAAGTCGGGATTGTTGCCTGCTACATGGTAGTAGAGATAGAGCTGGAAGAACATGCGCATCTTGATGCCGATGCCCTGCATTGTCCACGGCTCTTTGTTGACGAAATATTCGGCCATAGTGTCGACACCGTCGCCCCATGTAACAAACTTACCCAGATTGAACAGGACGATATTCGAGAAGAGGTTGTTGCTCGCCTCGGTACAGCCAATCATGTTTATCGCACCCTGATGTACGTGTCCTACCTCATGCGAAGGTCCCCAGCAGTGTCCACTGGTCTCCATCACATCCTCAAACGGCAATACATCGTGGAGACAGTCCTCGACATAATTGGTTACATGGTTGGTTGCCGACATCAATCCGTCGCCTGCATACGAAACGCAGCACTGCCTATTGTTGAAACGCGAAGGAAGATACTCCTCAAGACCCATGATGCCCTGCTGCCACATAGACATATTGTCCAACCATCCGATAGCATCAGTGATGGTATTGGGGCATACATCAGATGAAATAAGCACCGAACGGTTCATGAACAGCATCATGTAGTCGCCCCTTACAAATATATATTTATGCTTGGCAAGATTGCGGGTAATGTCTACCCAGTCGGCATCGGTGTGACGTCCCTTGTCCCAGTAACCGTTGACATAACCACCCTCGATGTGGATGGGGATTGAGTCGAAATCTGCGAGAACATTATCCCTCTTAGTGTCGGCTGTGTAGACGATGAAGAGCGAGCGGTCGCTCTTTACAACAGGGACGATGTTGAGTCCCTTCTTCAGCTGCACGCGCTCGGTCTTGTGGTTGTTCTCGTTGATAAGGTCGAGCTCAAGAGTAGAGCCCTCCTTGGGTTCTTTGCCTACAAAGATGTAGAGCATATCTCCTGCATCGGCACAGATACCTGTAGGGTTGTTGAGCCACGAGTAGTACTTGGTCTTGAGCTTCTCGCCCCAATAGTCGGGGTCGGCGTGAGGCCCGTAAGAGCTTACACGGAACTCAAGCTCGCGATTTGCCCATGAATTGTTCTTCACCTTAAGTGCAAAAGAGATGAGCGTCTCGCCGCAGCCATCCATTGCTGCTGCCAGTTCATCGTCGCTCATTGAGATGTACTCGCTCTTGAGCTTTGAGCATGTTTCGTCCTCAAAAAAGACCGAATATTTCTCCATTATCTGATCTTTGTTACTCAGAAGCTGGTTGAACTTGTTGTAGTTCTCGCGCACTGTGGCAATATCCTCAGCGGTGAGGTCTACACGCTCGTATGTCCACTCAGTGCCGTTGAACGAGCTCGAAGAGGTGTACCATGGCACAATATCGCAGTCTGCCTCGCAGTGGATGCCATAGTTTCCGTCTTTTTTGTGCACAAAGTTGTAGCACTCTGTCGAGTAGTTATTATTGCGAGATACATAGAATACATCCATTGCTGCATCCTCGGTATCAGTTGTATAGAGATTGCTGTTGCTTGTCTCTATCTTGATGTATCGTCCTGTGAACACGTTCTGTATGTTCCAGCCCTCGCCATTCTGCTTGAAGAGCCACAGCTGTGCAGCCTCGCCCTCATTCTTGGTTCCGCCCTTGAGCTGGTGTGTCATGTAGTTCTCTACAAGCACCGAATTGTCCCTGATGGTATTGGCTATGCGGTATATGCCACCGTCCTCAGGGAATCCCTGTGCACCTGCTGTCAGTGCACTGATAAAAATCGAAATGAATAAGTAAAAATAACGTTTCATATTGTAGTGTTTTTATTCTCCTATAAGGATAATGAGAGTGTACCACTAAGGGCACACTCTCTATTACTTACTGTGTTTATTTGCCTAAATGCACTTTCTTGCCGTTAATGATATATACACCCGGTGCTGTTACAGATTTAATCTTTCGTCCACGGATATCATATATCACACTGTCTCCTATTTCAGCTTCAATACCATAAATTCCGGTACTCAATGTGTAACCTGCCTTTACCTTTGCTATCATTTCTGTAAGGATGTCGATGTAGGCGGGGAACTTATCGTAATACTTTTTATATACTAAAGTTTGGGCCTCTTCTGCCTTAACCATCATTGCCTTGAAGTCCTCCATAAGTGTTGCACTTATCACATTCACTCCATCCTTGAAGACAATATTATCTTCTACGGTTACCGAATCATCTACAATTGTCTGGTAGATAGCGAATGCTTTATAGTAAAGGTCTGTAAGTGCTGTTTCATCGGCAATTTCCTTATTCATGTCTACTGCTATAAGCTGCCATTGCGATGCATCGGCTTTCGTATCCCATCCTACAACTTTCTTTCCTGCATCACAATGGAGAGATTGCATACTCTGACCTGTTACACAGATGTAGAATCTTGATTCACCTGCATCGCCTACGGTAAATTTCAGAGCTTTAGATTGTGCAGAAGTAGCAGCCTTTGCTTGTGTACTTGTTGCAATCGAGCTTATATAATTTCCGTTATTCGACAGATAATATTCATTCTCTTTTCCGGTAGATGTGAACTTGAATGTTCTGTATTTGGGATTCTTGGTACCACTCTCGCATATCAAATCACCCGAACTGTTATACATTGAATAACCACTGTAAAGTTTGTTATTGAGTTTATAAGTGTTACCCGAATGTATTTTCACCCTTGAATCCTCTTTAGACAACACAATATTTATCTCATGGTCGATGATGGTAGCCCACTCGCCGTATGTATGCACACTCTGGTCTTTGTTCTCTATTGCAGCCTTTGAACTATCTGTTACTGCGATAAGGTTCTCAAGTACACTTTCGTAGAAATAACCTACATACTTACCGCCTCTGTCTTTGAATTTAAGTATATTCTCAGCAGATGCGAGTGCTCCGTTCAATGCTTCGAGCTGATCCTCTTCGCTACCATTATTCTTGTTGTTGACAACACTCTCCGCAGCGTTTGCAGCCACAGCCATAATTGTAAGTTCCTTGGTGGCTGTCTCGTCGTTCAACTCAATTGTCTTGTAATTAGAGAAAGTGAGAAGTTTACCATCAGCATCGTATATCTTAAAGCCTACGGCACCTGTACCCTTTGAAATAGTGATGGTTTTACCGGCTTTTGTGTATACATACCCTGTTGCTTCGAGGCTCATCGAGTCGGGTGAGAATGCTGTGTAGTGTCCTACATCGCCACCCTCGCCTACTGCAACACCGTTTGTAAGTTTATATCCATCTGCTCCGTCGCCGCGAAGTTCGGGACGCACGCGGTCCTCAATGAACTGTATCGCACCGGCCTTCTTGGGATATTTGGCAATACGCGCCTTTGTGGTATCTATCATCGCTTGTGAAGATGTGAGATAATATGTGCCATAATCGCCGAATTCGGCTCTGTTCATAGGTACAAAGAATCCCCATGCCTCGAAGAAGTCAGTCATATCCTCGCCTGATGCTTCGCAACATTTCTCCACAAAGTGCAAAAGATCATAGCGACCATATGTGAGTCCGCCCGAATTCTTTGTAAGGGGATTTTCGCGAAGAATCTTAAACAGTGTAGGATAGAATTCGGGATTGTTGCCTGCTACATGATAGTAGAGATACAACTGCCAGAACATTCGCATTGTGTAGCTGATGTCGCGTGAGGGGAATGCTATATTGTTTTCATAGCAATCTACAAGGTCGGATATTTTGCCGCCGCGCGACATATATTTTCCGAGCTTATAGAGTGTGAGGTTCGAGAAGAGGTTGTTACTGCTCTCCGAGCATGCAATCATGTTTATACCATACTGGTGCACATGTCCGTTCTCATGAGCAGGACCCCATACATTATCGCCGTTAGACATCATTCTGTTGTAGGGGAGAAGATTGTTTATGTATGTCTCGGCATATTGTGTGCGGTAGTCTGTTGCCGACTGATATCCGGTTGTGAGCGAAATAGCACACTGCTTGTTATTGAAGCGCGAGGGCATATACTCCTCGATACCCAAAAGCTCCTGTTGCCATTTCGACATATTATCCCACCAACCGATGGCATCGGTAATGGTATTCTTGCAACAATTATCTGCAATCATATGTTGGAGACTCATGAAGAAGAGGTGGTAATCACCCTTTACAACCATATAACGATGAGTGGCAAGATTGCGTGTAATGTCTACCCAGTCGGCATCTGTATGACGGCTCTTATCCCAGTAACCGTTCACAATACCTCCTTCGATGTGGATGGGAATTGAACTGAAGTCCGAGATTACCTTGTCGCCACTTGTGTCGGCTGTGTAGAGTATAAAGAGACTCTGTGCTTCACGTGATACAGGAATGATGTTCATACCCTTTTTAAGCGTAGTACGTGTTCCTGATGGAGAAACCGCTGTGATGGCATCGATTTCGAGTGTGGTACCCTCTGCGATGTCTGCTCCCACAAACACATAGACTACATCACCGGTGTTTGCATAAATACCTGTGGGGTTGTTGAGCCATGAGTATTTTCTGATGTTTATCTTTGTTGCCCAATAGTCGGGGTTGCTGTATGGCTCGTAATTGTGGATGCGGAACTCCTTTTCGCGTGCCGCCCATGCATCATTCTTTATCTTCTTGGCTGCTGCCACAAGTGTGCTGTTGCAAGCACTCATGGCTGCTTCGAGCTCAGCATCGCTCATTGAAGCATACTCGCTTTTGAGTACGGTGCATAGGTCATCTTCGAAGAATTTGGTGTATGCAGCTATCACAGAATCCTTGTTTGCAAGCACTTCGTTGAATTCTTTGTATTTCGCACGGATCTCGGCAATCTTCTCTTCGGAAAGTTCAACCTTTTCGAAAATCCACTCCGAGCCGCCGGGGGTAGTCTCAGTACCGGAGTACCAGGGTACTACATCGTAAGCAGCGTCGCAGTGCATTCCAAAGTTGCCACCCTTCGTGTTGACAATGTTGTATTTGCCCGATACTTTGCTGTTCTCGGACACATAGAAATTCTTTGCAGTGGTTGCTGTGGTAAAGAGTGCATACACCGTAGACTGGTTCTGGACATAGTATCCGGTGTTTACATTCTGTATGTTCCACGCCTCGCCGTTCTTCTTGAACTGCCAAAGCTGGTTGTAACTCTCGTCGCCGCCCTTGTCGGTGCAGTAGATGTTATGCGCCGTAATATCTTCCGTCATTACAGCATTTGTTCTACCGGCATTCACCAAACGGTAAACGGCATTCTCTTCGGGTATAATCTGTGCGTGCAGCGAAAGGACTGCTGCAAACAGGATTATAGTTGTGTAAAATAAATGTTTCATGGCGTTAATTTTAAAAGTTCATAAATATATTCATTGTAATCACTCGAGTGTACTGAAGTCTATATTGGGTTTTTCGCCTACACCGTTTTTGCGTGTAAAGCGTGTGTAGCCTTTGGTGTATCCGTCAAAGAAACCACCCATCATCAGATAGAAGCCATTTTCATCGGCACCGCCTGTGTAGTCGAGACGCTTGCCATTCCTACCGGTGTCGCAATGTGTGAAGACAGCCTCGGTTACCGGTATCCACTCGCCATCCTTTGTGCATGCCCATTGATTGTTGTAGCAGGCACGACGGGTTTTATATCCCATAACAGGGTTGAAGTTTTCGAGGAATGAGTGAGGATTGGTGTACCATGTGTCGATTTTGGGACGCTGGAAACTTGCCATCAATCGCCATTTGCCATCCTCGGCATCGCAGAAGTAGGCTGTATAAACTGTACTACCCTTTCCATCGGGACGCACACGCATAAGGAACTTATAGGTGTTGCCGGGCTTCCAGTCGTAAGCCATGAAGCTCTGTCCACCTGAACCTTCTCCTCCAAAATCCTGTACCTTTACAGTTTCACCTTTTTTGAGGAGCTTTATGCGAAGTGAGTCGGGAATCTCATTGGCGTTGTCTGTTACAAAGGGGCTCCATACAGAGAAGAGCACTTTGCGGCGTCCGGGAAGGTTGTTCTGGAATCCGAAATATCCCTCACCGAATCCGCAAGCCATATAGTAGCTGCTTACACGGTCGTAGTCGGCAGGGACTGTAACCTCGTTGTAGAACCATTCGTATGTTTTATCCTTCGGCAGTCGGTAGTTCAGGTGGACCGAAGGACCGCGACGGCCGAAGTGGGGATGATAATCCTTGCGTATGTATGCGAGCTCTCCGAGATTGCCGTTGACGATAAGGCTGAGGACATTTCCGAAAGAGGTCTCTCCACCACCCTTCTTGCCTTGTATGTCCACTTTGATGTGTCCGGGGTTCTTCACTTTGAATTTTCCGATGGTGTAGATTGCAGGTGTGTCGCCTTTGAGCTTTACCTTTTTACTTTTGCCCAGACAGCTTACTGTTATGGTAGAGTTTCCGTATGCCTCAATTTTCAACTCCATCTCTCCGGCTTTTTCGGCATGGAAATATGTACTGATTACATTGTCCTTGTCATACCAGTCTGCTATTCCACCGTTATGCTCATCGATAGAGGCATACTGAAGATTTGCGGATTTTTTACGTGCTCCGGGAGGAGGCATCATCTTACCTCTCGAAAGAATGATCGACTCGGCATCGGGCGAAGTTACATATCCGTTACCTTTAAGCAATATAGTATCTGAATTAAATTGTGCATACGCTGCTCCACAATGCACAAGCGCCAAGAGCGCCACTAATGATACGATTTTTTTTCTCATAAATTACTATAGGTCTTTGATTGTTTTATATTAGCTCATAAAAGTACTGAAAATATATTTATTTTCAGTTATATCTTATAATAAAATAAGTTAATAGAATGATTTTGTTTACCAGCCATTCTTCCTCCCCATGTTTTTGAACGATATTATATTTTATTATCTTCTTCTTTTAAATATAAAAAAAGAAAAAATAATAATAATGGCTGTTGATAATATTGATAACTTTTCAAGTGTTTTTTGGTATATTATGTTATTGATATGTGTACTACAGTTATTAAGATGTTATTCATAGTGTATCTGCTTGTATTTAAGTGAATTGATGTTTTATTCACAATCTGTTGATAACGTTATTGAAGTAAAATTGATGATAATTTCAGGCTCTTTTTTCTGTTGAAAACCGTATGATAAATTTTTATAAAAAACATGGTTATCAACTTGCATTTTAGTTGATGCGGTTTGTATATACACCGTTTTATTTTTTCCAAGAAGAATCGACATTTTCTTTTATCAATTTATCAAGTGATTTTTAAAGTGCTTTTCAATGGGTTTTACACCGTTATCAACAGATTTTGTGAATATCTTCACACTATAATACTCTTTAGCTGTATTTGATTAGGTTTTTGTTATCTTCGAAAAGCTTTTTCAACAGCTTGTTGATATTGTATTTTACATATAAATAGCTGTAATACAGTAGTGTATGATTGTTATTGACATAGTTTTCATCAAATTGCAATGAATTTGCGCATAATTTAAGAAGCTGTTTGAATTTTATTAGAAAATAATTCTATATTTACGCTGTTTATTTCGGCTTCTTTAACAGAGTTTTTCTCCTTCGCACCTCAGCCATATCAAGCAAGCTTGTATGGCGTTCGGTTTGGCGTCGATTGAGTCTATTTTGGCATCTTTTCTTTCTTATTTTTTGGAAATAGCCCGCTATTCCCTGCAAAATGCGAAAGAAAATCTACTC
>JAFYLO010000109.1 GCA_017557045.1 Bacteroidaceae bacterium
ACTACAATCTTCTTGTCTTGCGCTAAGCAAGAAGAAGACCGCTGTACTGCTATGTCTGTATGGAATGTTTTCAAGGATCGTCTCGCTTTCGTCGCGCTTGCCGTAGTGGGCGTTGCTTGTCGAAAGCGAGTGCAAAGGTACTGCTATTTTTTGAACTACAAAACTTTTTTGAAAGAAATTTTTTGAGAAATTTTTAAAGAATTGCAGATTTCTTTAATTTTCAACAAATTGGCTGTAAAAAAAAATTTCATCAACTTACCAATATTCTTTCAAGTTGCTGCGCTGTGAGCCCTAATTTGAATTTTCCCTTCTGCGCTACAGATATCGAGCCGGTCTCTTCGGAGACTATTATTGCTATGGCATCTGTCTCTTGAGAGACGGCAAGGGCAGCCCTGTGGCGCAGTCCGAGCTTTTTGGGAATATTCAATTCGTGTGAGACGGGCAAGATACACGAAGCCGCTTTCAACCTTCCACCCTGCACTATCAATGCTCCATCGTGCAGAGGTGAGTTCTTGAAGAATATATTTTCGACCAATCGCTGGTTGATATTTGCATCAATCCTTTCACCGGCCTCAAGATATTCATCGAGGCTCTCGTCGCGCTCAATCACTATGAGCGCACCCACTTTTTGTTGGCTCATACTCATGCAGGCCATCACTATGGGCAGCATTACTGCCATATCTTCCTTCTTCTCGTTGTTTTTGGAAAACAGCGAAGATATGCGGCGGAAACGGTGGTGCGAGCCGAGGGTTTTAAAGAAACGACGTATCTCTTCCTGGAAGATAATTATCAGTGCCAATACTCCGACATTCATCATCTGGTCGAAAATTGAACCCAGAAGTCGCATTTCGAGCACCCGCGACACGAATATCCACAATACTATAAACACAAGGATTCCTGTAAATATATTTATGGAGCCGGATTCCTTCATCAGTTTGTATAGATAGTAAAGCAGCGCGGCCACCAGAAGAATATCCACAAAATCCATTATGGAAAAATCGAAAAACATACCTTTATAATATATTATTATGGTTCAACATAGTAAACATCTCAACCGCTTCGCGGGCCGCACGCACATCGTGCACGCGTAGCACTGAAGCACCTTTCATAAGCGCAACCGTATTGAGCACCGTCGTTCCGTTAAGCGCTTCATCCGGCGAGATACCGAGCAGACGGGTAATCATGGATTTACGCGATATGCCCACAAGAACAGGAGCGTCAAACATCGAAAACTCTTCAAGATGGGACATAAGAGTGTAATTCTGCTGCAAGGATTTTCCGAAGCCGAAACCCGGGTCTATCAGAATATCCTTCACACCACGCTGTCTCAATTGCCACATTTTGTCGGCAAGATGCTTGAAAACCTCAGGGATAAAATCGCCATACAGAGGTTCATCGCCCGCAACACCCTTCGTATGCGTCAGCACATAAGGAACATTGAGTTCTGCAACGACATCGAGCATATCGTCATCCCAATCAAAGCCTGAGACATCATTGATTATGGCAGCCCCATACTCTGAAACAGAGACGCGGGCAACCTCTGCGCGGAATGTATCTACCGAAAACACCGCATCCGGGAAATGCCGTTTCAACAGTTCAAAAGCGCTACTCACACGACGCAGTTCCTCCTCAGGCGAGATAAACTCCCCCGACGGACGGGTAGAGCAACCGCCTACATCTATAATATCTACCCCCTCCTCTATCATCGTGGCACAACGACGCAGCAACAACTGCTCACCGTCAGCACGCGAATCGGCAAAGAAGGAATCGGGAGTAACATTCACCACTCCCATGACCAACGGACGCTCCATCGTCAGCAGACGCCCGTTCACATTAATACTATAAGGAGAAACGACACCCATGCTTTTAAAATTAGAATTGCAAACTTACACAAAAATCGTCTAAAATTAGTAAGTTTGCGACAAAAATACAACACATGAGAACAACAAAGGACTACGAATTGCAAACAGTATGCGGCGAACCGCTTCTGATACCGGTAGAAGAGGATGGTAAAAGCATCATCAACCTCGACGAAATTTCCTCCTATCTGTGGCAGAGAGCCGAGACCGCAGAAAACTTCACGCTCGAAACACTGATAGGATTCCTTATGGAGGAGTACGAAGTAGACGAAACCACTGCGCGCGAAGATTGCACAGAGATTGTAGAAGCATGGTTCGAAATGGGTATCGTTACCGAATAGCCGCATAAGCACGACATTTTCATTAGGCGAAATAGACTTATTCAACCCCATAGACATAGTCAAGGGAAAGGCCCGAAAATTAAAATGTCATAAAAAAGAGACAATGACTCTATCATTATTTCAACAAAAAACGGCAATTTTACGATACTTATTTGTAACTTGCGCCACATGTTTAACCTTTAAAGAACAACGATTATGATAGTAGGACTTCCAAAAGAGATAAAAAACAATGAAAATCGTGTAGCACTTACCCCGACAGGTGTAAAGGAACTTGTCGACAGAGGCCACACTGTATTTGTGCAGACAGCAGCCGGAGCCGGCAGCGGATTCCCCGACGATGAGTACCGCAATGCAGGTGCCGAAATACTCCCTACTATAGAAGAGGTATATGCAAAGGCAGAAATGATAGTAAAGGTAAAAGAGCCTATTGCCGCAGAATATGCACTTGTAAAGCCCGGGCAGCTGCTCTTCACTTACTTCCATTTTGCATCGGACGAAGCACTCACACAGGCTATGATTAAGAGCGGTGCTGTATGCCTCGCCTACGAAACAGTGCAGCTTCCCGACCGCACACTTCCCCTGCTTATCCCCATGAGTGAAATTGCCGGTAAGATGGCCGCACAGGTAGCTGCACGCTATCTCGAAGCGCCACAAGGCGGCAAGGGCAAACTGATGGGAGGCGTCCCCGGAGTAAAACCCGCCAAAGTGCTGGTACTTGGCGCAGGTATAGTAGGAACAAACGCAGCGGCTGTAGCCGCAGGCATGGGAGCCGACGTAACTATCACCGACATTTCACTGCCCCGCCTGCGCTACCTCGATCAAGTGTTGCCGGCAAATGTAAAGACACTCTGTTCGAGCAAAGGCGCCATCATCGAAGAGCTGAAAAGCGCCGACGCTGTAATAGGTTCGGTACTTGTTCCCGGTGCGCGTTGCCCCCACCTTGTTACAAAAGATATGTTGCAATATATGCTCCCCGGCTCAGTGATGGTCGATGTAGCAATAGACCAGGGAGGTTGCTTCGAGACCTCGCACCCCACCACCCACAGCAAACCAACATATATGCTCGATGGCATACTGCACTATGCCGTAGCCAACATCCCGGGCGCAGTACCCTATAGCTCGACAATGGCACTAACGAACGCCACCCTCCCCTACGTGCTCAAACTCGCAGACAAGGGATGGAAGCAGGCATGCAAAGATGATGCAAGCCTCGCCAAGGGACTCAACATTGTAGAGGGCAAGATTACTTTCAAGGCCGTAGCCGATTACTACAGCCTGCCGTACGAACCGATAGAACTATAAATAATGAAAAAACTACTTATTTCACTTGCAGCGCTGACAATGACACTTACATTGTCGGCCAAAATCACTCTGCCAAAAGTGCTTGGCAGCAACATGGTTCTGCAACAGCAGAGCGAGGCCAACCTATGGGGAAAGGCCGATGCCGACAAAAAGATAACCGTCAACGTATCGTGGGACAAGAAAAAGATTACCACTCGCAGCGACAAGGATGGCAATTGGGCCATAAAGGTTGCCACCCCTGCTGCATCGTTCGACAAGCAGACAATAACCATCAGCGATGGCGAGAAACTGACACTCGACAACATACTCATAGGCGATGTGTGGGTATGCGTTGGGCAGAGCAACATGGAGATGCCCGTTCAGGGATATATGCACCAGCCGGTGGAAAATTCAATGACTTTCATCAGACGCGGAAGCGCAATGAAGGACAAGATACGTATGTTCACTGTGAAGAAGGCACGCTCCTACGACAAGGAGCTCGATGACTGCGTGGGCGAATGGCGCGAAGCTGCTCCGCAAAGCGTAGCAGAGACCTCAGCCGTAGCATATTTCTTCGCCCACGAACTATCATACGAAGTAAACTACCCCATCGGCGTCATCACCGCAGGTTGGGGCGGCTCGCGTGTGGAAGCATGGATGCCACTCGCAGCATTGAGAGAGATTGCAAGCGAAGAGCAGATTAAGCACAAGCACACATTACACCCTATTACCCCCTCGGAACTCTATTGCGGAATGATTGCACCTATCCGCAAATACAACGCGAAAGGTTTCCTTTGGTATCAGGGCGAAGCCAATCTGGGTTATCAGAGCCTCGACTATCTTGGCGACATCGACCACTACGACATTATGCTCGCACGCATGGCAAAGCAGTGGCGCGAAGATTGGGGCGACAAAGAGGAGAAAATGCCTTTCTATTACGTGATGATACCACCATACTTCTATTGCAACTCGCGCACCGACACGACACTGCCCCTATTCATAGAGTGCCAGG
>JAFYLO010000110.1 GCA_017557045.1 Bacteroidaceae bacterium
ATGGGCAGTCTGACCCATTCAATCTGTAAAGTTATAAAAAAAGCAGTTAAAAACAGGGTGTTTTTCGAAATATTTCGAAAAACACCCTGTTTTTAACTGCTTTTTTTATAACTTTACAGATTGAATGGGTCAGACTGCCCATACATATACACATTATCGCGAGATAATGTATTCTAAATTCAAACGATAAAAAGAAAAATACAATATCATGGGTCAGAAATGGATATATCAACCTCCGACGAACAAAGAGAAAGAAGAAGCGGAGCGCCTCGCGGAAGAGTTGGACATGAGTCCCATACTATGCAACCTGCTTCTGAAGAGAGGCATTAGAACCGTAGCGGAAGCAAAGCAATTCTTCCGTCCCAAGCTGAGCAACTTGCACGACCCTTTCCTCATGAAAGAGATGCGCACAGCAGTAGACAGACTCAACAAAGCATTGGGACGCAAGGAGCGCATACTCGTCTACGGAGACTACGATGTTGACGGAACAACCGCTGTAGCACTTGTCTATAAATTTCTGCAACAATTTTCATCAAACATCGACTACTACATACCCGACAGAAATGAGGACGGATATGGAATTTCGAGACGCGGAATAGATTATGCCAGTTCCACAGGAGTGAAGCTGGTGATTGTGCTCGATTGCGGCATAAAGGCAATCGAAGAGATAGCCTATGCAAAGTCAAAGGGGATAGACTTTATCGTATGCGACCATCATGTCCCCGATGAAGAGATGCCGTGTGCGGTAGCCATCCTCAACCCCAAACGTCCCGATTCAACATATCCCTACCCTCACCTGTCAGGCTGCGGCGTAGGCTTCAAGTTCATGCAGGCATTTGCGATGGACAACAACATACCCGCAGAGAGTCTCTATTCCCTGCTCGACTTTGTGGCGGTAAGTATCGCATCGGATCTTGTCCCCAACATGGGCGAGAACCGCATACTCTCCTATCACGGTATCAAGCAGCTGAACCACAACCCGAGTACCGGGCTGAAAGCTATCATACAGACCTGCGGCCTGCACGACAAGGAGATAACAATAAACGACATAATCTTCAAGATAGGTCCCCGTATAAATGCCTCAGGCCGCATACAGCAAGGAAAAGCCGCTGTGGAATTGCTCGTTGAGAACAACTACACAACAGCCCTGTCGATGAGCGAACGCATAAACGAGTACAACGAGGCACGCAAGGAACTCGACAAAAAGATGACCGACGAAGCAACAGGCATTGTCAACAGCCTCGAAGACCTGAGTGAAAAACGCGCAATAGTAATATTCAACGAAGAGTGGCACCGCGGTGTCATAGGCATATTGGCATCACGACTGACCGAAGACTACCATCGCCCGGCAGTAGTAATAACCTGCACAGGAGAAGTAGCCACCGGATCGGCACGTTCGGTTCCCGGCTTCGATGTGTACAAGGCTATGGAACACTGCCGAGGGCTGTTGGAAAACTTCGGCGGACACACATATGCCGCAGGCTTCTCATTGCTGGTAAAGAACATACCCGCATTCAAGGAGGAATTCGAAAAATATGTAGCGGAGAACATCCGTCCCGAACAGACCAACTCTACAATAGAGATTGAAGCCACACTCGACTTCCGCGACATAACACGCAAATTCTTCAGCGACCTGAAGAAGTTTGCCCCCCACGGCCCCGACAACCCCAAGCCTATCTTCTGCACACACAACGTGTACGACTATGGAACAAGCAAAGTCGTCGGCCGACGTCAGGAACACATAAAGCTGGAACTTGTAGACAACAAGTCGAACAATGTCATCAACGGCATTGCCTTCGGACAGAGTCAGCAGGCGCGATACATAAAGTCGAAACAGTCATTCGACATCTGCTACACGCTCGAAGACAACATATATAAGCACGGAGAAGTACAGTTGCAGATAGAAAGCATACGCCCCAAAGAGAAATAAGGCACCACAGCATTCTACTTTCATTCTGAATGGAAAACGACAAGGCCATAACAGCAAAATACCGCGATATTCTCAAAGAATATTGGGGTTATGACCATTTTCGCGGGATACAGGAAGAGATAATAACATCAATAGGCACAGGGCACGACACACTGGGACTGATGCCCACCGGTGGCGGCAAAAGTATCACATTCCAGGTACCCACAATGGCCACCGATGGACTGTGTCTTGTTATCACCCCCCTCGTCGCGCTGATGAAAGACCAGGTAGCCAACCTTAGAAGCCGCCACATAAAGGCTGCCGCCATCTATTCGGGCATGAAGCACGCAGACATAATAACAACACTCGAAAACTGCATCTTCGGCGACTACAAATTCCTCTATGTATCCCCCGAACGTCTCTCCTCCGAGATATTCCTGATAAAAATCCGCCGCATAAACGTCAGAATAATAACTGTCGACGAAGCCCACTGTATCTCACAGTGGGGACACGACTTCCGCCCCGCCTACCGCGAAATATCCAAGATACGCGAAATATTCCCCACAGCTCCGGTGCTCGCCCTCACCGCAACAGCGACAGCAGAAGTGGTCAAAGACATACAGCAGCAACTCACATTCCGCGAGAAATGTGCCGTACACCGCATGAGTTTCGAGCGAAAGAACCTCTCATACATCATCCGCAACACCGATAACAAGGAAAAAGAGCTGTTGCACATTCTCAGCCGCATCAGTGGCTCAGCCATCATATATACCCAAAACCGCAAGAAGACACAGGAGGTAGCCGAATTTCTCATAAGTAAAGGGCACACAGCCGAATACTACCACGCCGGCCTCAGCAGCCATGCAAAAGACGAACGCGAAGAGCGCTGGAAGAGCGGAAAATCGCGCATCATGGTAGCTACCAATGCCTTCGGCATGGGCATCGACAAGCCCGATGTACGCATAGTTATCCACACCGACCTTCCAAGCTCCATAGAAGCCTACTTTCAGGAAGCAGGACGCGCCGGACGCGACGGCAACCGTGCCTATGCAGTAGCACTATACAACAGCAACGACAAGCGCACACTCAGCAAGCGCATATCCGACAACTACCCCACCAAAGAGTATATCAGCAGCATATACGAACACATCTGCTACTACTACAAGATGGCCCTCGGCGACGGATACAACTGCACCTTCGAGTTCTCCCTCACCGACTTCTGCCGCACCTACCACTTCCAGACACTGCAGACAGACAGCGCCCTGAGAATACTCACCCGCATGGGTTACCTCGAATATGTCGAAGAGATGGAATATGCCTCAAGCATACACTTCACCATAGAACGCGACGAGCTATACAAGATACGCGAAGGCAGCAGGGATGCCGAAAAGCTCCTTACTGCAATCCTGCGCAACTACTGCGGACTCTTCAGCGAACAGGTATACATAGACGAGCATCTGCTGAGCAAGCTCACAGGTATCAGCCGCCACCGCATATACGAAATACTCGTATCACTCTCACAACGCCGCATTATACAGTACCGCCCCTCGAAAAAGACACCCATCATAACCTTCACCCGTCGCCGCGTACTCGCCGAAGAGCTAAGGTTCGAAAAAGAGATATACGACGACCGCAAGGCCTCATTCGAAGAACGTATAAACTACGTTATAAAGTACGCACAAAGCAGCGAAGAGTGTCGCAGCAGGATGCTCCTCGCCTACTTCGGCGAAAAGGAGGGTAACGACTGCGGCGAATGCGACATCTGCAAAAAGAAGAACCATGGAAGCGGCAACACAAACATACAGCATGAAACAGCAGTAGCAATAATGACATTTCTGTCTGACGGCACACCCCGCACAGTCGAAGAGTTCGACACACTGCACCTGAGCAGGCAAAAGCTCAACGAAGCACTGCGCATGCTCGCCGACGAAGAAAAAATAGAAATAATAAACGGAAAGATAAAAATATCAGAAAAATGAAAAAAATAATGTTCGTATGCCACGGCAACATATGCCGCTCACCAATGGCAGAATTTATATTCAAGGACAAAGTACGCAAGGCAGGTGTCGAAGAAGAGTTCTACATACGTTCCTCGGCAACCAGCAGCGAAGAGATTGGCAACGGCATCTACCCGCCCGCACTCTATGAGCTCGGACGCAACAATATAGCAGTTGACAAAGAGAAACGTGCCGCGCGAATCACACGCGACGACTATCAGGAGTATGACATGATAATAGTAATGGAAAGTTACAACATACGCAACCTGAGCGCCGTAGCAGGTTTCGACCCCCAGAACAAGATATGGAAACTGCTCGACTTTGAAAACCCCGATGCAGTAGAACAATGCAGCGGAGAGGACATCTCCGATCCCTGGTATCACGGCAACTTCTACAAGACATACAAAGAGATAGAAAAAGGCTGTGCAGGACTATTAAAATATTTAGGATACAGATAATTTCACAAAAAGCATTATCTTCGCACAAGAAAAAAGAACCTACCCACAAACAATATGAAAAAAGCACTCACAGCACTGCTGTTGGCACTCCTATGCCACACAGCAATCATTGCCGAAGACTTCAGTCTCACCGAAGGCAAATGGAGCGTAACATACAGCGACAATGTAAAGGGACTCACCATTGCCTACAACGGTACCACCCTGTTCAACAATGCCTACGCCAGCGTAGCATATATTAAAAAAGGTACCAGCGTCGGTTCGGGCACCATCAGGTCGGGTACTACACTGAAGCCCACAATCACCTCATACGAAACAGAAGACGAATTGGGCAAAGGCAAATGCTACCAATTCAGTTACTACCGCAAGGGGATGACACTAAACCATCTGCTCACCTTCTACGGCGACAAGCCCTACATGACTGCATGCGTAACCCTCGAAGGTGACGAAGGCATCGAAGTGGAATCACGCCAGATGCTGGCAATGGCAAGTGATGCCGAAAGCACCCCCTTCAAAGGCTTACAAAATCGCGTAATATGGGTACCATTCGACAACGACGGCCACACAAGATACCGTAACCACACCCTCACCGACAACAACGAAGTAACCTCACACGAGGTAACATCCGTATTCGACGGTCCCAGCCGCTATGGTCTTGTAGCAGGCTCCATCGACCACGACACATGGAAAAATGCCGTAACCGTCAAAGGCACCGAAGGCAACAGGCTCACCCGCTTCCGTTGCATATCGGGCTACACCAACAGCGACACCCGTGACGGCCTCGCCCACGGCAAGGTCGGCGGCAAGAAAATAACATCAGCCCGCTTCATCATAGGCCTCTTCGACGACTGGCGCGAAGGTCTCAACACCTTCGCCTCTGCCAATGCCCTTGTAGCACCTCCCGCAGAATGGACTAAAGGAAATCCCATGGGCTGGAACTCATGGGGTGTAATGCAGACAGTAGTCAACTACAAAGGAGTGGAAGCAACAGCCCGCTTCATAAAAGACAGTCTCTACAGCCGCGGCTTCCACGACCGCGAAGGCAAGACTGTAATAAGCCTCGATGCCTTTGCCGAAGACAACATCACACAGGAAGACACCAAGAAATTAGGTACACAAGTATTCTCCGACGATTCATACATCGACGGGGGAGTAAAAAAATTCGGCACCAACCAGACACTCGGACACTACTACGGCCCCTTCGTCATCTGGGAGTGGATACTCGACAGCAAAGTAAAAGGAACAGGCATCAACGGCATCCCCGAATACAAATGGCGCGATGCAGCACTCAAGGTCAACGGCAACATATACAAACTGTCCAGCAACGGCGGATATGCCAGCGACCCCACCCACCCTGCCATAAAAGCCAACATCGAATACACCTTGAAACAATGGAGTACATGGGGAATAAAATATGTAAAGGCAGACTTCCTCAACAATGGCATAATCGAGGGCGACAGCTGGTACAACCCATCGATAACCACAGGTGTACAGGCCTACAACTACGGAATGAACATACTGCTTGAGACAGCCATGCTCTACGATATGTACATCGTAGAATCAATCTCACCCATCTTCCCTTACCAGTATGCCCACGGCCGCCGCGTATCATGCGACCGCTTCAGCGAAATAGAGGAGACCGAATATGTACTCAACGCCATCTCCTACGGTTGGTGGACCGACAAGCTCTATGCTGTCAACGACCCCGACCACCTTGTAATGTGCAAACAGAACAACGGAGCCAGAGAGACAATAGGCGAAAACCGTGCCCGCGCAACATCGGGCATGATAACCGGAGCATACATCTTCGGCGACAACTTCTGCCTCACAGGCCTGAAGGACGGTGCAAAGCCTGGTTATGCTTCAACCTCGCGCAAACGTGCCATTCAGATAATGGGCAATGCCGACATCAACGAATACGTGCGCAACAACACAGGCTCATTCATGCCCTTGAGAGGCGACAACCCCTCACAATCACAGCAGGCAGAGTGCATATTCATTAGAGATACCAAGCAATACTTCTACATCGCCATCCTCAACTACAACAAGACAAACAGCATGATAGGCAGCGTCAGCTTCAGCCAGATGGGTATAAGCCCCGACGAGGTCAGCGAGATAAAAGAGTTGTGGCTCAACAAGAAAGTGGAATACGATCAGAGTGGTATCACATACAGCATCCCCGCAAAAGATGCGCGTGTATACCGCATAACCAAAAACAGCTATCTGGGCATAACCGGCACCCAAGCCGAAGAGTCCGCGATAGAAGTATCATTCCCCGACTGGCAGACCTGCAACATCGCTGCGCAGAAAGAGATAAGAAACACAACCATCTACAGTGCAAACGGCACAATCATCGCCCAGAAAGAGAACTGTGGAGAGAATGAAATTTCACTCGACCTACCCGCCGGCAAAAACACCTACATCATAAGCGTAACATTCGCCGACGGCACAACAACTGCACAGAAATTCATCAAGAAGCAATAAGAAAGTAGACAACTTCAATATGTTGAACGCGACAGCGCTGCTTTTTTCAAGCAGCGCTGTCGCGTTTAATATAAGAAATTATTAGTGTCCGGTAAACGTATTTAAGTCGTTTAAAATTCAATATTTAAGTAACCACAAGCCCTAATTCTTTATTAAGACAAATTTAAGTCAATGATTGGAACTCCCTCGCCCGGCGGGCACTCCCTCTTCAAGAGGGAGAATACCGTATGTTAATAATTTTCAATTATTTACATTCCTCCTCTTGAAGAGGAGGTGGATTCAACAGCGTCAGCGGTTGAAGACGGAGGAATTCAAAACATAAGCAGAATAAAAATTTACCGGACAACAATAATAAGAAATATATAGCGCAAAGTGTAGCACTATACAAATAATCTATAAAGGACCTCTCCTAAACACATTGCAAGCGAAACGCACAACATCAGCTACAATCAACACAGGAGAGGTAATCAGCAGAATCCAACACCAGTCCGAAAGGCTCAAAGGCGACACATTGAACAATGCACCTGCAAACGTTACAATAAACACCTGTCCAAGCAAAATAACCAAAAGAATCCACACGAAACCCTGGCTATACGACTCCTTCACCTTGTGCGAATTACCGAACAGGCTGCCAATATCCTGAATAAGACTCCTATCCGTTCTGAAGTATTTGGCATTGAAGAGATTCCAAAACTGCAACATCACAAAGATAGAGAAGAAAATACCAAGTTCCTTTCCACTCAAATGAGTCTTAATCTTATCCATTCTGGCATATTCGGTAAAGAACACCTTAGCCGAATCCCAAGTAAACAGTTCACCCACAGAATCCACATTCACATGCCACAACAACTGCCACAATCCGGTGAGAATAAAGAAGAACAACACTCCCACACCCACAATCCTGCACAACATCATGCGGTCGATTATATGGCTATCCTGTCGGCGAGGTTCATCATAAAGCACACCTTTGTCGGCAGGCAACGACGAGAGGGCCATCGCCGCAAATGTATCCATTATCAGGTTCACCCACAGCATCTGTGTAACAGTCAACGGGGAATCGAGTCCTATGAACGAGCCAAGAAGTACAATAAGACAGGCACACACATTTATAGTCATCTGGAATACTATGAAACGGCGTATGTTCAAATAGAGGGAACGTCCCCACATTATCGCCTTGTTGATGCTTGAGAAAGAGTTGTCAATAATGGTAATATCACTTGCCTCCTTAGCTCTCGATGTGCCGTCACCCATAGAAAGGCCCACCTGTGCCTTACTCAAAGCAGGAGCATCGTTTGTACCATCGCCGGTAACAGCAACAACC
Source organism: Bacteroidaceae bacterium (assembly GCA_017557045.1). Lineage (GTDB taxonomy): Bacteria > Bacteroidota > Bacteroidia > Bacteroidales > Bacteroidaceae > HGM04593. Next base: position 8,167 of record JAFYLO010000110.1, read on the forward strand.
TCACCCATTGATTGCAGAAGCATCACCAAACGCGCCTTGTCATCGGGGCGGGCGCGAGATATTATCTTGAATTCCTTCTTCTTCAACAGTTCAACAGCAGATTCATCGTCCATTGCTGCGAATTCGGGTCCTGTGATAGTGTGTGCCTCATCGCCTGCGTTGAGCAGACCAATCTGACGCCCAATCTCATTAGCCGTACCCGGAGTGTCTCCGGTAACAATTATTACACGCACATGAGCATCCTCGCGGCACACCCTTATAGCCTCTTTCACATCCTCGCGAATAGGATCGGCAATTCCTACAACTCCAAGGAATACAGTTTCATTGCCACCATCGGCATCCAATCGTTGACAAGCGAAGCCCAATGTACGCATTGCCTTGCTTTGATACATTTGCAGCGTCTGTTCGATATGCTCTCTGTTCTTGCCACCGGCTATCGTATCGCACATGGAAAGTACAATCTCCGGAGCACCCTTTATGAATCTTACAGGCTTCCCACCCTCCTGCATTACTGCAGTTGTCTGCATATATTTTGTTTCAGTGGAAAATGGTGTCTGCTTGACGCCCGATGCTTTGCCACGATAAGACTCATATTCGTAGCCGGCCTTGTGCATCCACTTCAGCAATGCCACCTCAGTGGGATTACCGATGGTTACGAGCTTCCCGTCGCTATCCCTGAATACCTCTGCCGTAGAATTTACCGCCATATTCTGGCGGATAAGTTCACACTCTTCGTCGCCGCCATAGAAATCGGTTTCTACAACAGTCATTTTATTTATTGTAAGCGTTCCCGTCTTGTCCGTACAGATAACAGTAGCCGCTCCCATTGTCTCGCAAGCATGCAGTTTGCGCACAAGGTTATTGTGCTTGAGCATCCTGCGCATACTAAGCGCAAGACTGACAGTTACACTCATAGGCAATCCTTCGGGCACTGCCACCACTATAAGCGTAACGGCAATCATTATAGAGGCAAGAATAAATTCGGCAATCTCCACAAAACTGTGATGATCCGTTGCATCGCCATCGAAGAACAGGAAATAGATTACACGGCCTACAATTATAAATGTAGCAATCACGAAACTTACTACCGAAATCCACTTTCCCAACTGCTCCAACTGTATATTCAAGGGAGTCTCTACATCACTACCCTCCTGTGTGCGGGCAACACCTTTACCCTCTTCGGTATGCATTCCCACAGCATTCACCTTGTATATTCCGCTGCCCTCTATTACTGTAGAACCGCGCAAGAGGAAATTCGAGTCGTAAGTTGCATCTTTGTCAAATTCACTTTCCACAGCCGTCTTTCGCGCATAAGGCTCTCCTGTGAAATTCGATTCATCGACCAAGAGTGATGAAGATTCAAGAAGCTTTCCATCTGCAGGTATCTCATCGCCGGCTTCCAGCTTGACAATATCGTCGACCACGACATCGTGCCTCTTTATCATTATCATCCTAACCTGACTCTTTTCATCCTTTCTGCGGAACACCTTTACCGGACGGCTATCCTTTACCTTGTTGAGTATTTCAAACTCCTTGCCGGCCTTTACCTCGAAGATAAAACCCACTCCGGTTGCCAACAAAAGTGCCACCAATACTCCCATAGGCTCCAGCAACATGGCCGGCCCTTTGCCCATGTAGAATATTTCGTACAACGACACAATTATCGAGAAGAAAAATACTACGAGAAGAACAATGATTATCGGGTCCTTGAATTTTTCAAGATATTGTTTCCATAGAGGTTCTTTTTCGGGAGGAGGAATGATATTTTTTCCGATACCAGCCTTTACCTTTTCGGAATCATTTATAAGAGAATCTGATAAAAAAGAGTGTCTGTTATGCATTTTTTGACTTTTATTTCTTAAACTTCGCAAAGTTAGCAATAAACACCTTATGATTCACTCATATACAACGTTATTTTTTGCCAAAAAAAACAAACAACAAGTGCGTGTACCCAATTCGAAGACAGGCCGAGTGATATTCATGACTGCCGGAGAATAGTAGAAGAGCTAATTTATAGAAGCCTGCTAAAAACATTTTCCAATACAAACGACCTCTTATTTCAATATTGCATAGTCAAGACCTTTTATTTCAACATTGTCCAAATGAAACTTCAGTTGGTTCACAAACAAAGAGGGACGATAACTAAGCATAGTTCTTTGTGTACCAATTTCTACATCCATCAGTGTACCTCGAACTTTGGCAGAAGGCTTTATCAGCATACGGACTGTAAACGGGCGCTCGAATGTCATACCATTCTCTATTGCATAGTTTTGTGCAGTAGAGACATCTCCGCCTTCGCGTAACGTCTTCTGTTCAGGGGCAAATCCTGTTGTTACGGCCGGCGCGAATTGCGCCCTCTCCTTGTCTATTTGCAATTGCCATTCGCAAGCATTTTCGGCTGATTCCCGATTCTGGAAAGTGACAGCCATCCGTCCCTTACAATTATTCAGCGGACACACTTCAAACGTAAGTATCAAGGGAGATTCAGGAATATCTATCATTTGACCATCTTCAATGGAACTATTCATAGCAATCGGGGCTTCGGTTGCAGGAATAATCTCTTCCATCCACTTGCTGCCAATGCGTCCATCGGAGTGCTGTATAAGCTCATGAATTACAAGCGGACCGCCCCACCCCTCGGTTTTCACCCATGCAGCCATCAGGAATCTATTGTCGGTTATTTCCGTAATAGAAGGCACAGACATACCATTATAGAAGTCAATTCCCTGTTTTACCATATCTATATATGCATTGTCAGCGAGAGCAGAATCTTTGTACCACAGGCCATTGAAGCCGCCGATGATGTAATCATAACCATTCCAATGGAACGGGAATGTGCAATCCCCACCTAATGGAAAGTGTTCATTCATGCATTTCCATCCACCCGCTGCCGAGTCGCTGCTCCATGTACCGCGAGCACCATAGTTAGCCAGCATCTGCAATTCTCCATCTTTCGTTGTATAAATACTTGGATTTTCGCACGGATGTATGAGAATATGTGTTTTCTTGAAATTGGAAATTCCATCTTCGCTGATAGAATATGTAGAACCGGCAGGCATCACACCCGCTATTGTATCATAATTGAAGGAACCTGTATATCCGTTCTCCTCCAAAAATTTCCACTGCATTGGCAGAGTTGTCCTTTCACAAGGATACATACGTGTAGTGTGCAGACCATAACTCAAGCACAACTGACCATTGTAGACAAAAGGAGTACCTGTGCCGATGCACTCCCATTGATGCTCTATAGGAGTAGCGGCCCTATGTTCTGTCCAATGCTTAAAGTCGGTGGTAGAAAGATGTTCGAAATAGTGTCCTCCTCTTCCGAATTTGCCGGCATGCCCCCTTCGATCGAACAAATAGAAGAGATGATACCGTCCCCGGTGATAAATTGTGGCAACATCACCTACCCAAGCATTGTGAAAGGGAGGTGTCCAGAAATGTATGTTGAACGTATCTGTAATATTATGAGCAGGCGCTTCTTTCAGCGACAAAGCAGGAACATACAAGTCGGCAGCCTGCACTTTTGCTGTATCTATTTTCCATTCCTTTATGCCGCTCATCTGCGGATAGCCTACGGCAAAATCATTGTCATACAGGCGGTCGTCTACATAAATACTCCATTGCACTCCCGTAAACTGCAAACATACATTATGCTTACCGAAAGGCTCGTTCAACATCGACAGCGGAAGACCCACTGTAAGCGGACGGTTATGCCCCGTCTCATCTTCCAACCAAAGCAGAGCTTCCAGAACAGGAATACTGCCATCAGGCATAGGATATGCGGAATAGTTTTGTGCAGACCGCTTTTCACGTTCGTGAAGACGCGTGCACACCTTCAGCATTTCAGGTATCTCCAATATGGTATTTTCAGCCCCAATGCTCCCCAAGCGGATGGGAAATGTCAGAGTAAAACCATCCTTGCAAGAATGGAGTTCAGGCAAAGTGGCGATGGGGTTATCCTTATCCAGATGTGAAACCGCCGATGAATTATCATCTATCACGACATACCGGCTTTGATATTCAATCACCATAGCTTCTCTTTCTTTATGTTGCATACGCACGCATGAAGAAATTGCGAAAATCACAAAAAGGAGCAAGAAATAATTTTTCATCAACGTGTGATTTATTTTAGGTAACAATATAGATGCAAATTTATAAAATATAAAATCAATTGCCAACTACATATTCACGTTGATTATTTAGAATAATTGGGGCCCGGTAAATTTTCATTCTGCTTATGTTTTGAACTCCTCCGTCTTCAAAAACAAGTTTTTGAATGACCTCGCAAGCTCGGCACTCCTTTGATAATATCGAAACTATGCTGCGCTCGTTGTAAATGTAAGTAAA
>JAFYLO010000111.1 GCA_017557045.1 Bacteroidaceae bacterium
GCATAAAAAAGCCCCTAAAATTTCTTGAAAATAATTTTAGGGGTCAAAGTTGGGTTAATGCGCATTAATGAACCTATCAATGAAAAAAAGGGGCTTGTACTGACTTGAATCTTTAATTTAAAACAGTTTAAATGCGTTTACCGGACAGTAATAATAAATATTATTACGTGCTTCCGTCCCTTCGCGTTTGTAACGCGAAGAATTGAGTATAAGCATCTGTGATGCGCTTAAAATAGAGCCTATTTTATAATAGGAATCTGAGATAGAAACCCAGAATAAGAGCAATTATATAGTTAAGCTCATGCTTATACGGATTATATTGGAATTATAGGAGTAAGCGCATTCCAAATGCTGATACTCAGAACATCCGCATTACAAATGCGGACGGACAGAGGTATAATATCGCATAATCATATTATTTTATTTCTGATTTCACGAAGACAATTGAAATATTTAACAAAGCAAGTAAATGAGCGCATTTATCGCCAATGCACCTTTACGGCAACATGGAATCAGTATATATGAATTTCAATCCCTGTGAAGCTGCTTCGGGAATCTCATAGAGGTTGTTAACCGTGAAGAGTGATATTTCGAACTCGGATATGCTGAGCAAGAATTTCATGTAAAGGTAATCGAATGCCGATGTATGGAGCGCCAGTCTTTCTATTTTCTTTCCGGGGAAAAGCCACGAAAAGACTATGTGCTTCATGGTTGCCGAAGGAATATCCTCGGCCATGCAGGAGTATGTTACGTACTCGAATCCTCTATCGATGAGGGCGCTGTAATGGTCGTAGTTGAAAGCCTCAACCACCATACGCTCCTTCAGGTCGGGGAAGAAGCGTTCGAGAACATCGGGGTCGGATATTTTGTCGGTAACAAAATGGAGGTTGTCGTAAGTGAGGAAAAATTGATTTATCCCGTCTGCCGACAAGGGTGTATGTCCCGACGGCAGGGGGTTGGACATGAAGAAGGCAAATGTAGGTGCCGAATCGCCTCTCTCCTCCATTCCCATAGATTCGTTATACTCCGCCCAGTCGTGTACGGCAACAAGAATGCTGTCCGAGGTGAAATTGAGGTCGAGCTCTATGTATCTGTAGCCATTGTTATGGGCTGCGTGTAGTGCTTCAAGAGAATTTGTCATAACTTCTCCTCCGACAGCACCACCGGCATGGGCTATGAGTGTGATGCTGTTGCTGCTGTAGTTGCCGCCGGTACACGACAGCAACAACAGCAGAACAACTATCATCGATAAATATTTTTTAATCATAATGCAGCGCAGGCCTCTTTAAGGTACTGAAGTTCCTCGCCCTGTAGATATGGTGCGAGGGTGTCGTACACCTGTTTATGGTAGCTATTCAGGTAGGCTGTGGCCTCCTCGCCAAGAAGTTCGGGAACGATGGGTTCCTTGCTTATGGGACATAGTGTCAAAGGCTCCATTTCGCAATATTCTCCAAATTCTGTAGAGAGAGAAGGAATAACAAGCATTGTATTCTCAATGCGTATTCCGAAGCGTCCCGCCTTGTAGAGTCCAGGTTCGTTTGTTACCGTAACACCGGGCAGCAGAGGCGCAGGCATATTGTTCATTCTTATCTGATGGGGACCTTCGTGTACATTGAGGAAGTGCCCTACTCCATGACCTGTTCCATGCAGATAGTTTTCTCCCGCGCGCCACAGCCATTGACGGGCAAGTATGTCGAGCTGTGTACCGCAGGTGCCTTTGGGGAAGCGTGCCATTGCAAGGGAGATATGTCCGCGCAATACGCGTGTGTAGTCCTCCTTTTCCTCCTGCGAAAGTTCGCCCAGAGGTATTGTGCGTGTGATGTCAGTTGTGCCGCAACTGTACTGCCCGCCACAGTCGAGCAGAAGGAATCCATGATTTTCGAGCGGCTTGTCGCTGTCGGGAGTAGGCTCATAGTGCACGATTGCCGCGTGCTCGCCGTAGGCCGAAATTGTTGCGAAACTCAGTCCGCGGAAATTCTCGTCCTCACTGCGCAGTTCGGTCAGTTTTCTATCGACTGACAGCTCTGTAAGATCTTCCGTTTCCACTGCACTGCGCAACCAATTGAGCAGTTTGACCATCGCCACTCCCTCGGAGAGCATCGCCTTCTTGAAGCCTGCAATCTCTGCACTGTTCTTCACTGCCTTCATAGCCGCAACGGGAGAGGCAGCGCGCAGAACCTCGCAATTTACGGCAGCTTCGAGCACTGCATGGCAACACTTTGCAGGATTGAGCAACAATTTGCCTTCGAATGCAGATATTGCCGCGAAAAATTCATCGTAACCGGCTGTCGCAATTCCTTCGTTACGGAGATATTCCTTAGTATCGCTTGTGATCTTTTCGGGTGCCACAAATAGGGTTGCTGCATCCTTTGTTACCAGCATATAGGAGACAAGCACAGGATTATAATCTACATCTTCGCCGCGAAGATTGGTGAGCCATGCAATTTCGTCGAGCATGGTTACCGCCATTGCATCTGCACCTGCCGATGCAAGTTCACCGCGCAACGAGGATATTTTCTCACTCGCCGATGCACCTGCAACCTCTATAGGC
>JAFYLO010000112.1 GCA_017557045.1 Bacteroidaceae bacterium
GCCGCGCCTCAAAATGAATATAAAATAACAAAAAAGAACATTGAATATGCTTAACGAAAAACTCTATAGCACAGCGGTTTAGCATTTTGTTATATAGAAGGAGTGCCGAGCTTGCGAGGCTTAGACGGAGGGGTTTTCCCGCATAGCATAGGTTATTGCAATACGGTAGGTTTAGAACCAACTACGAACTATTTTTTGTTATTTTTTCAAAAAGCATCTGTAATATATTCCTCCTCTTGAAGAGGAGGTGGATTCGAAAAACAAAGTTTTTTGAAGACGGAGGAGTTCTCTTCTCATCGCATGCTTTTTTGCTCTACGACAGATTTTAGAACTCCCTCCGAACTTTTTTCTTGAAAAAAGTTCTCGTCCCTCTTCAAGAGGGACAGTGTGTAAATTCCTAAAATGTGTCTATTCCTAAAATTTGTTTACACTATTTTAGGACGCGACAGAAATATTAGCAACAGGTATAAAAGCTATAAGAAGCGCACTATGATTATCTTATCAAAGAGGGAGATTTGCTATTACACATAAAAAACCAAAAAGGAGAAACAACCGAAATTGTTTCTCCTTTTTGGTAGCGAGAGTGGGGCACGATCCCACGACCTCCGGATTATGAATCCGACGCTCTAACCAGCTGAGCTATCTCGCCATCTCATTCAAGCGGTGCAAAGATACGTACTTAATTTAAGACTACCAAGAAAAACCGACACTTTTTAATAAAAAAATAAGAAAAACATCTTTTTCGGCACATATATACCTATATTACATTTCTTTTTTTGTAAATTTGTCCGATTGTGCATACTTTACATACACAAGCATGCACTACCAATAACAGACAAATAAAAACAGACAATCATAATGGGATACAATTTTACAGAGATTGAGAAAAAATGGCAGGCACGATGGAAAGAGAACAAAACCTATCGTGTAGTCGAGGATGCAAACAAAGAGAAATTCTATGTACTCAACATGTTCCCCTACCCTTCGGGAGCAGGATTGCACGTAGGACACCCTCTGGGATACATTGCATCGGATATTTTTGCACGCTTCAAACGCTTGCAGGGTTATAACGTATTGAACCCCATGGGTTACGATGCATACGGACTACCCGCAGAGCAGTACGCGATACAGACAGGACAGCACCCTGCGGTTACAACCGAACAGAATATCAACCGCTACCGCGAGCAGTTGGACAAGATTGGATTCTGCTTCGACTGGGAGCGCGAAATCAGAACCTGCGATGCCGACTACTATCACTGGACACAGTGGGCGTTCATCAAAATGTTCAACAGCTACTACGACAACGACGCATACTGCGCTAAACCCATCGCCGAACTGCGCGAAAAGCTCGCAACATCGGGCACAGCCGGCATCAATGCAGCCTGCGGCAAGGAACTTAGCCTCACAGCCGAAGAGTGGAACGCAATGAACGAGCAGCAACAGGAGGAGACTCTGATGAACTGGCGCATAGCCTTCCTCGGCGAAACAATGGTAAACTGGTGCCCCCAGTTGGGTACAGTGCTTGCCAACGACGAGGTTGTCGATGGTGTTTCGGAGCGCGGAGGATTCCCTGTGGTACAGAAGAAGATGAAACAGTGGTGCTTGCGCGTATCGGCATACGCACAACGTCTGCTCGACGGGCTGGAGACAATCGACTGGACAGATTCACTCAAGGAGACACAGCGCAACTGGATAGGCCGCAGCGAGGGTACAGAAATGGAATTCTATGTAAAGGACAGCGAAAAGCACTTCACTATATTCACCACACGCGCCGATACAATCTTCGGTGTAACATTCATGGTACTCGCCCCTGAGAGCGAGCTTGTTGCCGAACTTACAACCTCCGAACAGAGCGAGGCAGTAAAGGCATACATAGAACGCACAAAGAAGAGAACAGAGCGCGAGCGCATGGTAGACCGCTCAGTATCGGGTGTATTTACAGGTTCATACGCTGTTAACCCCCTCACAGGCGAAAATATCCCCATCTGGGTGAGCGACTATGTACTTTCGGGTTACGGAACAGGTGCCATCATGGCTGTTCCCGCACACGACAGCCGCGACTACGCATTCGCAAAGCACTTCGGCATTGAGATTCGCCCCCTTATCGAAGGTTGCGATGTGAGCGAGGAGAGTTTCGACGCAAAGGAGGGTATCATCATCAACTCACCCAAAGCAGAATTTGCAGGATGCGGTCTCTCGCTCAACGGTCTCACAGTGCTCGAAGCAATCGCTGCCACAAAGAAATATGTAGCGGAGAACAATTTGGGACGCATCAAGGTGAACTTCCGTCTGCGCGACGCCATCTTCAGCCGCCAGCGCTACTGGGGCGAGCCCTTCCCCATCTACTACAAGAACGGCATACCCTACCCCATACCCGAAGAGTGCCTTCCCCTCGAACTTCCCGAGGTAGAGAAATTCCTCCCCACAGAGAGTGGCGAGCCCCCATTGGGACACGCAAAAATGTGGGCATGGGACACAGCCAACAACTGCGTTGTGGACAAGGCCCTTATCGATGAAAATACAATATTCCCCCTCGAACTGAACACAATGCCCGGTTTCGCAGGCTCAAGCGCATACTATCTGCGCTACATGGATCCCAAGAACGGCACAGCGCTTGTTTCGGAGGAGGCCGACAAATATTGGCAGAATGTTGACCTCTACGTAGGAGGTACCGAGCATGCGACAGGCCACCTTATCTACTCACGTTTCTGGAACAAGTTCCTCTTCGACCTCGGCTACAGCGCAGTTGAAGAGCCCTTCAAGAAACTGGTCAACCAGGGTATGATACAGGGACGAAGCAACTTCGTTTACCGCATAAAGGACACTAACACATTCGTATCGCTCGGTCTTGCAAAAAGTTACGATGTTACACCCCTGCACGTGGATGTGAACATTGTTAAGAACGACGAACTTGACATAGAAGCCTTCCGTGCATGGCGTCCCGAATACAACGATGCAGAATTCATCCTTGAGGATGGAAAATACATCTGCGGATGGGCAGTCGAGAAGATGAGTAAATCTATGTACAACGTGGTTAACCCCGACACCATTGTAGAGAACTTCGGCGCCGACACACTGCGTCTGTACGAAATGTTCCTCGGCCCGCTCGAACAGTCTAAGCCCTGGGATACAAACGGTATCGACGGTTGCCACCGCTTCCTCAGAAAAATATGGAATATCTTCTTCGACAAGGAGGACAATCTCGCACTCAGTGACGAAGCACCCTCACGCGAGGAGCTGAAGTCTATCCACAAGCTCATAAAGAAGGTATCCGAGGATATTCCCAACTTCTCGTACAACACTGCAGTGAGCGCCTTCATGATATGCGCCAACGAGCTTTCTGCGCTCAAGTGCAACAAGCGTGCAGTGATGGAGCTGTTTGCCATTGTGCTCTCTCCTTTTGCGCCCCACCTTTGCGAGGAGCTGTGGGCAGCAATGGGCCATACGACAACCATCTGCGATGCAGAGTGGCCCGCGTTCAACGAGGAGTATCTGAAAGAGGACAGCATCAAATACACTATCTCTTTCAACGGAAAGGCACGCTTCACAATGGACTTTGCAACAGAGGCTTCGCGCGAGGAGATTGAGGCTGCTGTAATAGCCAACGAGCAGTCGCAGAAGTATATCGACGGCAAGTCTATAAAGAAGGTTATCGTCGTTCCCAAGAAGATTGTGAACATCGTTA
>JAFYLO010000113.1 GCA_017557045.1 Bacteroidaceae bacterium
CCCCCTCCGAACTTTTTTCTCGGAAAAAAGAAAGACCTCACTTGCGTTCGGCACTCCTTTAGGAATATAAATATTCCGTCGTCGCAAGCAACGCTCCATTCCGCGTTGCCCCCCTTTAAGAGGGACAGCTTTTTTAAGTTTCTTATTTTAAAGAGATTAGCAAAATATAAAAACTGAAAGATGAGTCCAAAGATTAGCTTAAAGTGGGACAACTTTTCAAGTTGCTTATTTCCACCGACATTGCAATGCAACGTTGCATTTTAGGTAATATATTTGATAATCATTTAATAAAAATTGTAAAAAACATGCAAACATATTTTGTTCTCCCCACACTATATTGTAACTTTGATAGCACAAATTCAAAACCACGCCACTTACAACATGGAACAACAACAGACCTCTGTAAAAGAAAGAGAAGATATAAAACTTAAGGAACCGCGTCGATACAAAGTAATCATACACAACGACGACTTTACAACAATGGAATTTGTAGTAAATGTACTCACCACCGTATTTTACAAATCGCATCCCGAAGCCGAGACACTGATGCTCGCAGTACACAAGGCCGGCTCAGCAGTCGTAGGAATCTACTCCTACGACATTGCAAAATCCAAGATAAACAAAGCAACAACAATGGCACGCAACGAAGGCTACCCCCTGCGTCTGACCTTAGCCCCCGAAGAATAAAAATGACATACACCGAATCATTCAACGAAGCTCTTGCCGCAGCCCTCGATACCGCAAAATTATACCGTCACGAATACGTAACCCCCGAACATATACTCTCGGCACTGCTACGGCAAGATCCATTCTGCATAGCTCTCGAAGAGTGCATGTGCAATAGTCGCGAACTGCAACGCCACCTCAACGAATATCTCAAGAAGATAGAAAGCGTCCCCACGGAAATAGAATACAGCCAGGAACTATCGTTTCAGATGAACGAAATGATAAACAATGCCTATCTGATAATACAGAATTCCGGAGCCGAACAAATGACAATCCCCCACATTGTGCAGGCAATGCTCACACTGCGCGAATCGTGGGCTGCAGAAATACTGAAAAGCATATTCAAAGAGAATCTCGCAGACTTCCTCAGCGAACTTGTAACCCAATACGAATGTTACGAGGAGATGAACGAAATAAGCGAAGCATCGCAGACGGAGGCATGGCGCAATTATGTAACCTGCCTCAATGACAACATTGCCGCGCACAACCCACTTATAGGACGCGAAGAGGAGCTTGAACGCACCATACAGATACTCTGCCGCCGCGACAAGAACAACCCCTTGCACATAGGCGAACCGGGAGTGGGAAAAACAGCCATCGCATACGGCCTTGCCGCGCTTATAGAAAACGGCAAAGTACCCGAAAGACTGCAAGGTTACAAGGTGTACGAACTTGACCTCGGAACAATGCTCGCCGGCACACAATTTCGCGGAGACTTCGAGAAGCGCATAAAATCTGTGATGGAAGGACTCTGCGAAGAGGGAAAAGCCATTGTCTACATAGACGAGATACACAACCTTGTAGGCGCAGGCCGCAGCAGCGAAGGTTCAATGGATGCCTCGAATATGCTTAAGCCCTACCTCGAAAGGGACGACATACGCTTCATGGGCTCCACCACCTACGAAGAGTACAACAAATACCTCTCCCGTAGCAAAGGCATAGTGCGCCGCTTCAGCCAGATAGAGGTTCCCGAACCAACCATCGACGAGACAATAAAAATAATCGAAGGCCTGATTAAAAGATACGAAGCCCACCACAATGTGAAATATGCCAAAGGGGTGATAGAATATGCCGTAAAGGCAAGCGCAAAATTCATAAACGACCGCCATCTGCCCGACAAGGCCATTGACCTTATCGACGAGGCGGGCGCATACCGCGAACTGCACCCCCTGACAGGCAAAAGAGGCACAAACAGAGTTGACAAGGCACTGATAATGGATGTGCTCTCCCGAATATGCAAAGTAGACTCAATGGCTATGAAGGAGGAGGACACAGCTACACTTGAAACCCTCTACCCTCGCATAAGCTCACAGATATACGGACAGGACGAAGCCATCAGGGAAATAGTCTCTGCAGTACAAATGTCAAAGGCCGGTCTGCTCGACGAGAACAAACCCCTTGCCAGCCTGCTCTTCGTAGGCCCAACAGGTGTGGGAAAGACCGAGGTTGCAAAAGTCCTTTCAGCAGAATTAGGCATCTCACTGCTGCGGTTCGACATGAGCGAATATACCGAAAAGCACACCGTAGCCAAGTTGATAGGCTCACCAGCCGGATACATAGGATACGAAGATGGCGGTCTGCTCACCGACGCAATACGCAAGACACCCAACTGCGTGCTTCTGCTCGATGAAATAGAAAAGGCCCATCCCGACATATTCAACATACTGCTTCAAGTGATGGACTATGCCATGCTCACCGACAACAAAGGACGCAAATCGGACTTCCGCCATGTGATACTGATAATGACCTCCAATGCCGGGGCGCAACATGCCCACAAAGCCTCAATAGGCTTCGACAGCAAGGTAAGTGCAGGCGAAGCTATGCTCAAACAGGTGAAAAAGAGCTTCAAACCCGAATTTATAAACCGCCTGTCGGGAACCATCATCTTCAACGACATGGACAAGAAGATGGCAACCCTGATCCTCAACAAAAAACTGCGCGAACTACAGGATAAACTCACTGCCAAAGGAGTAACCATGCATCTGACAGATGCAGCAAAAGAGCTGTTGCTAAACAGAGGATTCACCACAGAGTATGGCGCAAGAGAAATGGATCGCGTAATTTCATCTATGCTGAAACCTCTGCTCACCAAAGAGATACTCTTCGGCAAACTGAAAAAGGGCGGCGAAGCAACAATTGACACAAACGGAACAACACTGACAATATAATGGTATTTCTGCTGAACGAAAAGATAGAATTCCCCGACCCCCGCCTCGGCGATGAGAGCGGACTTTTGGCTGTCGGTGGCGACCTAAGCACAGAGCGTCTGTTGCTCGCCTATTGCCACGGCATATTCCCGTGGTACGCCTTCCGCGAAGGCATGATACATTGGTACTGCCCCATGAAACGCTTCGTCATTTTCCCCGACGAGATACACGTATCACACTCCATGCGCAACCTCCTCAACAAAGGCAAATACCGGGTGAGCATAAACACTGCCTTCGACGAAGTGATAGAGAATTGCGGCAAACTGAGAATTGAGGAAGAGGGTGCGTGGCTGGGCGATGATATGACTAAAGCATACAAGGAACTGCACAGACAGAAATTTGCTACAAGTGTAGAGGTATGGGAAGAGAAGAAACTTGTCGGAGGCCTCTACGGAGTAACGCTCAACGGCTGTTTCTTCGGCGAAAGTATGTTCTCACTGGTGCCGAGCGCATCGAAGATAGCACTGATATTTCTGGCAGACATAATGCGGCAAACAGGTGGCAAAATGATTGATTGCCAATTGGAGACTCCACATCTTAAATCAATGGGCGGCAGATTCATCGACTATGATGAATATATGAAGATTATAAGGAGATAATAAAAAAACAATCGCAAAGTTTGCTTATGCTTACCATGCGATTGTTTTTTTTATTATTGCTATCCGGTAAACGTACTTAATCCGTTTAAAATTCGATATTTAAGTTTGTATAAGCCCCAATTCTTATGCAAATTGAGTGCAATGATTGGAGTTTACAACGGGTACAGCATAGTTTACCGGACACTAATAATAATTAATAAACTTTTTGTATCTTAGGATTATCTCCCCACTTATTGCTTTCAGGCTCACTATCCATACAAGACAACACAAACAACCATATTGCACCTACAAAAGGAATAAGGCAAACAAACATCATCAAACCACTCTTTCCAACATCGTGCAATCTTCTTACAGACACCGCCAATCCCGGCAGGAAAGCAACCAAAATATAAATCCAAGAAATAATCATCAATTCTCCTCCGAAGAGTATACCGTCAATAAAACCGGTAACAAAACCAATCAATGAGTTAAATAGATAAAACATCCAATACTCTTTACGGCGTGCACGACCTGAAAAATCGGCATACTGTCGCCAACATTTAAGAAACCATTCCATATTGTCTTAATTTTTAAAAATATTAAATAATTGCAAATATAACACAAAGTAAAAAAGTAGCAACAATTTTTTTTAATTTTCATCAGGCTGTACCCAAAAAAAATCCACAGAAACAGTACTGTTTCTGTGGATTTTTTTACATATGATAGGCTCGGATAATAGAGAACCTTCATTCAGAATTTACTTGCTGTTCGCTACACCGATAGCAAGCGCCTTCTTGTTCATCTCTACAACCTCTTCACCCTTTGATGCAAAGACAGTTGCAACGGCCTTCTCAAGCAGAGCAATGTCGAGTCCGAGTGCCTTTGAAGCTGCACCAAGAAGAATCATGTTACCACTCTTCTTCATATCATTCTCAGCAGCAAGACCTTCTACATCAACAAGCACCACATTGGGATACTTCTCTACCTCGGCCTTCAGTGTCTCGGCTTCAGGATAGTTGGGAACATTGGCAAAAAGATTCGATGAGGTGATAATCCA
>JAFYLO010000114.1 GCA_017557045.1 Bacteroidaceae bacterium
CAGGCTGCAACAGCGGCTGAGACGAAAGCCGAAAGCAACATCTTCACCGACAACCCTCTGTGGAAGCCCGTTGTAAGCGAACTAAAAGCATTCGACGAGAATAGCGAACAAAGTGCCACCCGCCCCTTGTGGATGACATTCCTGCTGGGCTTCGGCGGCGGACTGCTTGCACTGCTCACACCTTGCGTGTGGCCCATAATCCCCATGACCGTCAGCTTCTTCCTCAAACGTGCCGACAACAATCGCGGCAAAGCTCTGAAAGAGGCAATCCTATACGGTTGTTCGATAGTGGCAATATATCTGGCACTCGGCCTTGCCGTAACAATCATTTTCGGAGCAAGCGCACTCAATGCCCTCTCCACAAATGCCATCTTCAATCTTATATTCTTCCTGATGCTCTTGCTGTTCGGAGCATCGTTCCTCGGAGGATTCGAGCTGACACTCCCCTCTTCATGGACAAACAAGGTAAACAAGAAGGCAAGAGCCAAGAACACATCAGGCCTTTTGAGTATATTCCTGATGGCATTCACACTGTCGCTTGTATCCTTCTCGTGCACAGGTCCTATCATAGGATTCCTGCTCGTAGAGGTATCTACAACAGGTTCACTCTTCGGCCCCGCAATAGGAATGTTTGGCTTTGCGCTGGCACTTGCACTGCCCTTCACCATCTTCGCACTCTTCCCCTCAATGCTCAAGCAGGCACCCCGCTCAGGCGGTTGGATGAACGTGATAAAGGTAACACTCGGATTCATTGAGCTTGCCTTTGCACTAAAGTTCCTCTCGGTAGCCGACCTTGCCTACGGTTGGGGCATACTCGACCGCGAAGTGTTCCTTGCACTGTGGATAGTGCTCTTCACGCTGCTTGGTCTCTATCTGTTGAACGTAATAAAGTTCCCGCACGACGACACAAGCGAACGCAAGACTTCTGTACCCTGTTTCTTCCTTGCACTCCTCTCGCTCGCATTCTCAGTGTACATGATACCCGGATTGTGGGGTGCACCCTGCAAAGCCATAAGCGCCTTTGCTCCCCCCATGTGGACACAGGACTTCAACCTGTCCGATGGCGAAGTGCATGCAAAATTCAATAACTACGACGAAGGAATGGCATATGCCCGCACACACGGCAAGCCCGTACTCCTGGACTTCACCGGTTATGGTTGTGTAAACTGCCGCAAGATGGAGGCAGCAGTGTGGACCGACAGCCGCGTATCGGAAATATTGCGCAACGACTATGTGCTTATCACCCTCTTCGTCGACGACAAGACACCGTTGCCCCAACCTGTAACGGTAACCGAACAAGGCACCGAGCGCAAACTGCGCACCCTCGGCGACAAATGGAGCTATCTGCAACGTTGCAAGTTCGGCGCCAACGCACAGCCCTTCTATGTGCCTGTCGACGGCGAAGGAATGCCGCTTGCCGGTTCATATTCATACAACGAGGATGTGCCGGCATACATAAATTTCCTCGAAGAGGGACTGAAGAATTACAAAAAATAGCAACAAATGCCTTGCAATTCGTACAATCCGAATATTTGTATTAAATTTGTACGTTTGTCAGAAACCATTTTACTATGAACGAAACATCACTTCTCAATAACATATTCAAGCTCAGAGCAAAAAAAATAGACAAATACGCCACAGAGGCTGAAGCCATACAGATGCGCGTACTTACAGAGCTTGTACAGAAGGCTGCCGGCACAGAATGGGGTAAGGAGCACAGTTACAGCACCATACGCAGCTACGAAGATTTTGCGCGCAATGTACCGGTGCAGGATTATGAGAGTCTAAAAGGATACATAGACCGCATGCGCCACGGCGAGAGCGACGTTCTTTGGCGTGGCGAGTGCCGTTGGTTCGCAAAATCCTCAGGCACCACCAACGACAAGAGCAAGTTCATCCCTGTAACCGCAGACGGTCTGAAGACATTGCACTACACCGGCGGCCGCGACTCGGTAGCACTATACCTGCGTCTTAACCCCAAGAGCCGCATATTCTCAGGAAAATCACTGATTCTCGGTGGCAGCCACGCACCCAACTACAACCTTCCAAAGTCATTGGTAGGCGACCTCAGCGCCATACTCATAGAGAACATCATGCCCTTGGTCAACCTTGTGCGCGTCCCCGAAAAGAAGATAGCACTGCTGAGCGACTTCGAGGAGAAGATGGACAAAATTGCCCGCACCACCTGCAACAAGAACGTAACCAACATTGCCGGCGTACCTTCGTGGATGATGGCTGTGCTCAAACACATGCTCGACATCACCGGCAAGAAATCGGTAGACGAGCTATGGCCCAACCTCGAAGTATTCTTCCACGGCGGAGTAGCCTTCACCCCCTACCGCGAGCAGTATAAACAGCTTATACGCAGCTCCAATATGCACTATCTGGAGACCTACAATGCAAGCGAAGGTTTCTTCGGCATACAGAACGACTTTGCCGACCCCTCGATGTTGCTGATGATAGACTATGGGGTATTCTACGAATTCGTACCCTTCGAAGAGCTCGATTCACCATCGCCCCGCGCTGTTCCTCTGTGGGAGGTGGAAGTGGGACGCAACTACGCAATGCTCATAAGCACAGCCTGCGGTCTGTGGCGCTACATGATAGGCGACACCGTACGTTTCACAAGCAAGAATCCCTACAAATTCGTGATTACAGGCCGAACCAAACACTTCATCAATGTGTTTGGAGAAGAGCTTATAGTGGACAATGCCGAACAGGGACTTGCAAAGGCCTGTGCCGAGACAGGAGCGCAGATAGCCGACTATACAGCCGCACCCGTATATATGGACTCCGATGCACAGTGCCGCCACCAGTGGCTCATAGAATTCTCGCGCCGCCCCGAATCCATAGAACAGTTCGCCACCATACTCGACACCACCCTGCAACAGATCAACTCCGACTACGAAGCCAAACGCTACAAGGACATTACCATGCAGCCCCTCGAAGTGATTCCCGCACGCGCGAACCTCTTCAACGATTGGCTGAAGAGCAAAGGCAAACTTGGCGGACAGCACAAGGTACCCCGTCTGAGCAACAGCCGCGACTACATAAGCGAAATGCTCGAAATGAACAAATAACAAACAAACACCCATGCAAGCTATGTCTTTAAAGAATAGCATCATCATATTCACAACAGCCCTGCTCGCCGCAGCCTGCGCAAGCATGGGCACCCCCGACGGAGGTCCCTACGACGAGGCCCCCCCGATATTCCTCACCTCCACTCCTGCATCCAATGCAACAAACGCATCGGAGAACAAGATAACACTGGAGTTTGACGAATTCATAAAATTGCAGAATGCATACGAAAAGATAGTGGTGTCGCCCCCGCAGATGCAACAGCCAGAGATAAAAGCCAACGGCAAGCGCATCACAGTGGAACTGCTTGACAGCCTTAAGCCGTCGACCACATACACGATAGACTTCAACGACGCCATTGCCGACAACAACGAGAGCAATGCCCTCGAAGCCTTCTCGTTCGTATTCTCGACCGGTGCCACTGTCGACACCCTCGGAGTGTCGGGTACAGTACTCGAAGCATCTAATCTTGAACCGATAAAAGGCATACTTGTAGGCATACACAGCGACCTGAGCGACAGTGCATTCCGCACGAAGCCCTTCGACCGCATATCGCGCACCGACAGCCGCGGCCGCTTCACCATGCGAGGAATGGCACCCGGCAAATACCGCATATATGCTCTCGCCGATGCCAACGGCAACTACCGTTTCGACCAAAAGAGCGAAAAGATAGCCTACCTCGATTCGCTCATAATACCCTACGCCACCCCATCGTGGCGCTACGACACAATATGGCACGACAGCACCACCGTCGACTCCATCAAACGAGTACCTTACATACGTCTGCAACCGGACAACATAGTACTGAGAGCCTTCCAGGTACCTCTGAAACAGCAGTATCTCGTAAAGAATCCTCGCGAGAAACACAACAGTTTCAAACTATTCTTCTCGGAAGCGGCAGACACACTGCCCACCATCCGCGGTCTCGACTTTGAAGCCGACGATGCATTTGTGGTAGAGAGCAATGCCACCAACGACACAATACTCTATTGGATAAAGGACAGCACCATATACAACCGCGACACCCTCACGGTTGAAGTAACTTATATGTCTCCCGATTCGATGGAGATTTATCATCCCCGCAGCGATACCGTGCGACTGATTCCGCGCAAGAGCCGCGCCCGTGTAATCGCCGAGGAGAAACAGAAGTTCGAAGAGGAGGAAAAGGCCTTCCTCAAAGCCGCACGCAGAGAGAAGGGATACGACAAGAACAATCCTCCCAAATACATTCCACCCGTAGAGGCACTGAAGATAAGGAACAACATAAGTTCATCAATGGATCTCAGTACCAACTGCACACTCACATTCGAGCAACCGTTGGCGGCCATCGACACAGCGGCAATCCATGTGAACATCATCGTTGACTCAGTGCCAAAGGCCATACCTTATGTATTCCGTCAATCAGAAAAGAACATACGCGACTACATTATATATGCCGAGTGGCGACCGGGCGAGAAGTACAATATAACAATTGACTCCGCTGCATTCGAGGGAATATACGGCAACACCTCCAAAGCCATCAACCAGGAGATGAAGTTCAAGACACTCGACGAATACTCGGTGCTTCACCTCACCATACCCCGCACAGGCAACGAAGCAGTGGTGGAACTGCTTAATAAGGAGGGAAATCCTGTAGCATCGCAACGCACAGAGAACAACCGCTGTTCGTTCTACTTCATAAACCCGCAGGTGTACTACATACGCCTGTTCATGGACAGCAACGGCAACGGCAAATGGGACACCGGCAACTACGATGAAAAGCTACAGCCCGAAAAGGTCTACTACTACCCCCGACCTATAGAGCTTCGCGCCATGTTCGAATATGAGCAGGACGACTGGAACATAAACCTTGCCCCCGAAAAGCAGAAGCCGCTCGAAATAACCAAGCAGAAACCTGAGCGCCAACGAGTGAAGCGCAACCGTAATGCCGAACGCAAATTCAAATAAAGATGAGACACAAGACAAACATAATCATATACACCCTCATAGCACTCACTATGGCAGTAGCCGCAAATGCTGCTGACATAAAGAGGAAACCCGCCTTCAAGGCCGGCGAGACACTTGAGTGCAGCCTCTACTTCAACTGGAAATTCGTGTGGGTGAGAGCAGGCAACGCCGGGCTCATCATACGCGACACCATCTACAACGGCAAGAAAGCCATGTATATGTCGCTGCTTAGTACCACCAACAAGCGTGCCGACTCATTCTTCAAGATGCGCGACACACTCACCACCATCTTCAGCCCCGACTTGCGCCCCCTCTACTACCGCAAAGCTTCGGAAGAGGGCAAGCACTACTACCTCAACCAAGTGTGGTACGACTACAGCGACAAGGACAGCATAACCATCAGACAGAGCTTCCGCCGCAACAAAGAGGAGTTGCGCCTGCGCACCGACAGAAGTGCCACACCCGTGTACGACATGATGAGCCTGCTCGCATATGCCCGCACCATCGACTTTTCGTCAATGAAGAGAGGTACACGGCTCACCTTCCCCGTAGCAACAGGCAAGCGCATTGAGAAACAGCACCTCATCTACCGCGGAAAGACAGTCATGGAGAGCGACAAGAATGTAAAGTACAACTGCATAACAGTATCCCTTGTAGAATACGACAAAAAGGGCAAGGAACAGGATATTATCAACTTCCACGTAACGGATGATGCAAACAAACTGCCCATCCTGCTCGACCTTGCACTGAACTTCGGCTCGGCAAAAGCCAAGCTGTCAGGCTACCGGGGACTGCTCTACCCACTAATGCCAAGAAATTAAGAACAACAAAAAACAATATACCCCTATGGAAAACAAATTCATGATATACAACACGCTGACGCGTAAAAAGGAAGAGTTCGTACCCCTTCATGCCCCCAACGTAGGACTCTACGTTTGCGGCCCCACTGTTTACGGCGATGCCCATCTGGGACACGCACGCCCTGCAATCACATTCGATGTGCTTTTCCGTTATCTGACAAACATCGGCTACAAGGTGCGCTACGTGAGAAACATCACCGATGTAGGCCATCTTGAGCATGATGCCGACGAAGGCGAGGACAAGATTGCAAAGAAGGCACGACTCGAACAGCTTGAGCCTATGGAGGTTGTGCAATACTACACACTGCGCTACCACAAGGCTATGGAGGCGCTCAACGTACTCCCCCCCAGCATCGAGCCTCACGCATCGGGACATATCATCGAACAGATTGAGCTTGTAAAAGAGATTATCGACAACGGCTTTGCTTATGTGAGCGAAGGTTCGGTATATTTCGATGTTGCAAAATACGACAAGGCACACAAATACGGCATCCTTTCGGGACGCAACCTCGATGATGTGCTCAACACCACCCGCGAGCTCGACGGACAGAATGAAAAACGCAACCCCGCCGACTTTGCACTGTGGAAGTGCGCACAGCCCGAACATATCATGCGCTGGCCCTCACCGTGGAGCGATGGCTTCCCCGGATGGCACTGCGAGTGCACAGCAATGGGACGCAAATACCTCGGCGAGGAGTTCGACATCCACGGCGGAGGTATGGATCTTGTATTCCCCCACCACGAATGTGAGATTGCGCAGGGTGTTGCAGCAATGGGACATCAGGTGGTAAAATATTGGATGCACAACAACATGATTACCATCAACGGCACAAAGATGGGCAAGTCGCTCGGCAACTTCATCACTCTGTCGGAGTTCTTCGAAGGTTCGCACAAGTTGTTGGCACAGGCATATTCGCCCATGACCATACGTTTCTTCATCCTTCAGGCCCACTACCGCAGTACAGTAGACTTCAGCGACGATGCACTGCAGGCATCAGAGAAGGGATTGCAGCGTCTGATGGATGCACTGAAGACCTTGAACGGCCTTACAGCCTCAGCAGAGACTACCGTGGATGTATCATCGCTCCGCCAGAAGTGCTACGACGCGATGAACGACGACATGAACACCGCGCTTGTAATATCACACCTCTTCGATGCATCGCGTGCAATCAATCAGATTGCCGACAAGAAGGCTACAATCTCTGCTGCCGATCTTGCAGAGCTTAAGGAGACATACAACCTGTTCATGTTCGATATTCTCGGTCTCAGCGAGGAGCGCGGCTCATCGAACGGCCGCGAAGAGGCATTCGGCAAGGTGGTAGACATGTTGCTCGAACAGCGCCTCGTTGCAAAAGCCAACAAGGATTGGGCTACAAGCGACAAGATACGCGACACCCTCGCAGCCCTCGGCTTCGAAATAAAAGATACAAAGGACGGCACCACCTGGAAATTGAACAAGTAATGATAAAAGCATTTCCCATATTGCTCGGCATTGCGGCGCTTGCTGTAACAGCATGCAAGGGCGGCACAGAGAAACAAGCATCGCAACCGGCTGAACCAACAGCCGCTGCGGTGGTTGTCCCCGCGTTCAACGCCGACAGCGCATACTCGTTCGTCAAGGCACAGGTGGACTTCGGTCCCCGTGTACCCAACAGCAAGGAGCACCGCGCCTGCGGCGACTACCTTGCAGCAAAGTTAAAAGAGTATGGTGCAGAGGTAATCAACCAAGAGGCCGAACTTGTTGCATACGATGGCACACGCCTCAATGCACGCAACATAATAGCACAGTTCCAACCTGAGAAGAAGGGCCGTATAATGCTCTGCGCCCATTGGGACAGCCGCCCATGGGCAGACTCGGACCCCGACGCTTCGAAGCACCGCACCCCTATCCTCGGAGCCAACGACGGTGCAAGCGGAGTAGGTGTGCTGATGGAGATTGCACGCGCCCTCTCCACCACTCCCACAGAACTGGGAATAGATATAATATTGTTCGACGCCGAGGACTACGGCACCCATAATGCCGATGATGACCC
>JAFYLO010000115.1 GCA_017557045.1 Bacteroidaceae bacterium
CCACCTCTTCCCATCCCGAACAGAGAAGTTAAGCCCAACCGCGCCGATGGTACTGCATTTAGTTGTGGGAGAGTAGGTCATCGCCACTTTTACTTGCGAGTTCCTTCAGTTCAGACGAGCTGAGGGAACTTTTTTTTGTGTTCATATGCCGGGCTATCTTTTGTTCTTCCATCTTTTTTTTGTTATTTTGCAGTATGATTGAAGATTGAAACTATATGGATTCGGTAATATCATCAGAAGACAGAAAGTATATTGCGCGCTGTCTGCAACTTGCACATTCGGCTGCCGGAAGCACATCGCCTAACCCTATGGTTGGCGCTGTGATTGTGTGTGAAGGGAAAATCATAGGAGAAGGTTATCATATCCGTTGCGGGGAACCGCATGCCGAGGTCAATGCTATACGTTCCGT
This sequence comes from Bacteroidaceae bacterium, assembly GCA_017557045.1. Taxonomy (GTDB): domain Bacteria; phylum Bacteroidota; class Bacteroidia; order Bacteroidales; family Bacteroidaceae; genus HGM04593. Next base: position 410 of record JAFYLO010000115.1, read on the forward strand.
CAAGGATGCAGCCCTATTGTCGCGTTCAACAATTTATGTAAGCCTTGAGCCATGCTCGCATTACGGAAAGACTCCACCATGTGCCGACCTTATAATCAGTTCCGGGATACCGCGTGTGGTTATAGCCACCACTGATAACAATGCAATGGTCAGCGGCAGGGGAGTGGAGCGTATGCGTGCTGCAGGCATTGAAGTTAAAATAGGAGTGCTTGAAGATGAGGCATATAGGCTGAACCGACATTTCTTTACCTTTCATGGCAAAAGGCGTCCGTATGTTACTCTAAAATGGGCGCAGTCGGCTGACGGTTTTATAGATATTATCCGCGAAGGAGGTTCAGCTCAGGCTATTTCAAACAGTGCTTCTGCCATGGCTGTGCATAAGTTGCGTGCCATGCATGATGCTATACTTGTCGGTCGTCGTACAGCCCTGCTCGACAATCCTACCCTTACTGTGCGTAGCTGGTCGGGGCGTTCTCCCTTGCGTCTTGCCATAGATCGTGAAGGCTCCTTGCCTGTTTCGTTGCATCTTTTCGATGGTGACCACCCTACGGTAATCTTTACAGAAAGAACAGATAAGGCAAAATGTGTAAATAATGTCATTCAGCATAAACTTGATTTTTCTGGCGATATCTTAGATGGAATAATGGACTATCTTTATGCCAACAAGATAGGTTCATTGCTTGTAGAGGGTGGTGCACAGCTTTTGCAGAGTTTCATCGATAGGGATTTGTGGGACGAAATCCGCGTAGAGACAAATCAGGGCCTTGTTTTAAGCAATGGTGTTCCCGCTCCTATTCTGCCCGCAGGTGTAAAAAAGGAAGTGTCAAACTGTTTCGGCAACGTAATTACCACCATTTCAAGGTGAATTAGTTGTTTTTTATTCATAAAAAACCATAATTCGGGGAAACTTTTACATTCATACCAAAAATTGTGATTATTTTTGTAAGATGATATTCACTCGTAACTGCAAGGGGAACTGAGCAGTTACCGGTAGACAGATATATATTTGATTAAAATGAAAAAGTTTCCTTTACTATATTTGAGTTTGGCGATGGTATCGCTGCTTTTCGTGTCATGTTTCGGGTCAGATGACAGTTTCGACATAGAACCGGAACCGTATGCGGTGTTGCGCTCACTCTCAATATCCGATATCAGTACAAAAATTACTGTTAAGACTGAGGACGGTCGCGACAGTACATATGCGAAAATAACCCCGGGTGTAAAATATCAGTTCAATATCGATCAGGAGAGGGGGCTTGTATATAACACCGATTCGCTGCCTGTAGGAACAGACATCACCCGCGTCGTAACGAAAATCAATTGCGACGGAATAGCTTATATTTATGCCGATTCCATCGAAAATTTCCGTCTCTTTTCGAATTCCGACTCAATTGACTACACGAAGCCCGCGAGGGTAATGATTATCTCAACCGATAATTCCTACTCGCGCGAATATACAATCACACTCAATGTCCATACAGTAGATCCCGATAAACTCAATTGGGTGAAGGGAGTTGCTGCGCCTGTAGGGGATGCAACAGAGCTCCGTCTCTTTGAAAAGGAGGGTTCTCTTGCTCTTTTCTCAAAAAGCGCCGATGGCGAGGTGTCTGTAAGTACGGCATCTCTTCCCGCAGCATCTGAGTGGGTGTCGTCCATCGTGGAGAATTTCCCGGCCAATGCCAATTTCAACTCAATGACTCTCTTCGGAGGAACATACTATGTTGTTGCCGACGGTAAGCTCTATGCTTCGGCTGACGCATTGTCGTGGAACGACATTTCTGCGGGCAACGAATTCGCAACGCTCTTTGCCGCTTCTGATGAGGATAATGTAATGTGGGCAGTTGTAAACGATTCATTGGCGCGTACGGCAGATGCCGCTTCAGGCTTTACGTTGGTAGAGCCTGTACATCCCGAATTTCCGCAGTACGGCCTCTCGTCTGTGGTTACCCCGCTGCGCACGAATATGAATATAAACCGTTTCCTTTTGGTAGGTCGCTCTTCCGAGGCAGTATATTCCCAGCCCGCAGTGTGGAGTAAGTTGACAGCCGAACGCAGTTGGAGCTATTATCGCCCCTCGTCATACAACGAGAAACTGTGTCCTGCACTTGAATCACTCGTGGTGTTGCCTTACGATGGACTGCTGTATGCATTCGGCGGTAAGGGAGTTGCCGGCGGCCAAGAGGTAAAGCCTCTGAGCGCAATATATGTCTCTCGTGACAATGGACTTACATGGAGTTCGAAATTGGTAAATGCCCCCGAACTTCCGGCGGAAATCAGCGAACTTGATGTACCATTTGCTGCCATAGTAGACAGCGACGAAAATATCCGTCTGATATTGGGCGGAGAGAACGGAGCTATGTGGCGCGGACGAATGAACAAGTTTGACCTACAATAGGATTCTGACCGATGAATATGTTCCGCGTACTAAAATATCTGTTTCTTGTCGGGGTGCTTATGGCGCTCCCTTGCAGATTGTGTGCGCAGGATCTTGAATATAAAATGGAGGTCGGTGGAGCTTTAGGTGGCAGTTTCTACCTTGGAGACGCCAACTATACAGCTCTCTTCCAAGATATGTCTCTTGTTGGCGGAGCCGTTGCGAGATACAACTTCAACCCCCGTATGGCAGTGAAAGGCAATCTGGCTGTAGCAGGCATTTCCGGTTCCAACAAGGATAGCGAATATCATATACCGGGAGACACGCAGATTGACTTTTCGCGCACGATATACGACCTCGGAGCGCAGTTCGAGTACAACTTCTTCCCCTACGGTGGCGGAGGAGGATATAAACGGCTGCATCGCTTCACCCCCTATGTATTCATGGGTATGGGCTTTACATTTGCTCCGAAACCGGTGGACAATGTCTTTACGGTGAACTTCCCGATAGGCGCGGGAGTGAAATACAAGATAGGCAACCGGCTGAACTTGGGATGCGAACTCTCATTCCGCTTCAGCATGAGCGACAAACTCGATGTAAGCTCCGCTACGACTCCCACTCTGGACGATCCGTTGGGGATAAAGAGCAGCGGAATGAAGAACAAGGATACCTATTCGTTCTTTGCCCTCTTCCTTACATACGACATTATGCCGAAATACAGAAAATGTAACAATTGACAAAATAAAATATTGACTATGAGTTATATAGATATGATAGACGGGGAACGTATCCCTGAGCATATAGCAATAATAATGGATGGTAACGGACGTTGGGCCCAGCAGCGCGGTCTTGCCCGCACCGATGGCCATCAGGCAGGAGCTGTGGTCGTGAAAAAGATTGCCGAAGATGCCGCCCGTCTCGGTGTACGCTATCTTACACTCTACACATTCTCCACCGAAAACTGGAACCGCCCCATCGATGAGGTGGCAGCCCTCATGGTACTGCTCTTCGATTCTATGGAAGAGGAGATATTCCTCAAGAACAACATACGCTTCTCTGTGATAGGAGAGATGGACAAACTGCCCGAGCGCGTGCGCGAGCGCTTCCAAAAGTGCATGGAGCGTACAGCAGGCAACACCAAAATGACATTCGTGCTTGCCATCAGCTATTCGGCAAAATGGGAAATCACCGAAGCGGTGCGCAAGATTGCCGCAAAGGTACAGAACGGCGAGATGCAGTTGCAGGACATCGACGACAAGGCCATCAGCGACAATCTCACCACCTTCGATATGCCCGACCCCGAACTTCTCATACGCACCGGCCGCGAACAGCGTCTCAGCAACTTCCTGCTGTGGCAGTGCGCATACTCCGAACTCTACTTCAGCGAAGTGATGTGGCCCGAATTCGATAAGGAAGAACTCTGTAAGGCAATATACAATTACCAGCAGCGCCAGCGTCGTTTCGGAAAGACCGGCGAACAGGTAACAAAATAATAAACCTACTGAAAATGAAATATATACAAACGAAACGCTTCCGTCTTCTGTCGCTCCTGCTGTTGTTTGCAGGTACGTTGTTTGCACAGAGCGGCAAGATCGTCTCTCCCACGATACTCTATTCCGGCACTCCCCGCGAATATTATATCGGCGGCATCAACGTAACGGGAGCCGACAACTACGAACCATATATTATAATAGGCCTTTCCGGCCTGAATGTAGGCGACAGAATAAAAGTCCCCGGCGAAGAGGTTACAACAGCTATCAAAAGATACTGGAAGCACGGCCTCTTCTCCGATGTCAGCATTGTGGCCGACAGTATCGTTGATGGAAAAATATATTTGGGCATCAACCTGAAGCAGCGCCCCCGTGCCTCGCAGATAAATGTCAACGGTGTAAAGAAAACCGAACGCGATGACATTCAGGCAAAAATCGGCATCATAAAGGGTAATCAGGTAACACCCAATATGATAGACCGTGCCCGTCAGGTAATACGTAAATACTACGATGCAAAGGGTTACAAGAATGCAGATATTGAAATTATCCAGCGCCCCGATGTCAACCAAACCAATCATGTGATAGTAGATGTGAATATCGACCGCAAGGACAAGATAAAGGTCAACAGCATCACCATCGATGGCGCCGATAACCTCACAGCAAAAAAAGTGAAGAAATTGATGAAGAAAACCCGCGAAAAGGGTAAACTCGCCAATTTCCTCCGTTCAAAAAAATATACCGACGAGCGCTACGAAGAGGACAAGGAACGCATCCTCAGCAAGTACAGCGAACTCGGTTATCGCGACGCGCTTATCGTGACAGACAGCGTATCGCGCCACGATGAAAGCAGTGTAGACATCTACTTGAAAATAGAGGAAGGCAACAAATACCACCTGCGCAACATCAACTGGGTGGGCAACAGTGTCTTCTCCACAGCCGGTCTCAGCGAAGCCCTTCAGATGAAGCCCGGCGATGTCTACAACCAAAAGCTGCTCGACGAGCGACTGATGACAGACGAAAATTCAATCCACAAGGAATACTACAATAAAGGTTACGTATGGTCGCGCCCCGTCCCCGTTGAACTCAGCGTGGAGAACGACTCCGTTGACCTCGAAATACGCATAACCGAGGGCCCGCAGGCCACCATCAACAAAGTTACCATCGCCGGCAACGACCGTCTCTACGAAGAGGTAGTCCGTCGCGAACTGCGCACCCTCCCCGGTGCCCTCTTCTCGATGCGCGACCTCGAACGCTCATTCCGCGAAATAGGACAGATGGGACACTTCGACCCTGAAAAGATAAACCCCAACGTAGTCGACGATCCCACCAATGCAACAGTAGACATCAACTGGGAACTCGTCTCCAAGAGCAACGACCAGGTGGAACTCTCAGCCGGTTGGGGACAGACAGGTATCATCGGTAAGGTAGCGCTTAAGTTCACCAACTTCTCCATGCGCAACCTCTTCAGCAAGGACGCCACCCGTCGCGGAATAATCCCGCAGGGCGACGGACAGACCGTAACCCTGAGTGCGCAAAGCAACGGCCGCTACTATCAGGCATACAGCCTCTCGTTCTTCGATCCCTGGTTCGGTCGCAAGCGCCCCAACTCCCTCTCGGTGTCAGCCTTCCTATCCATACAGACAGATGTAGCGAACAGTTACTACAACTCGGCCTACTACAACAACTACTACAACTACATGTACGGATACGGCAACTACAACAACTACGGATACAACAACATCTCGTCCTACTACGACCCCGACAAATACATCAAGATGTACGGAGTGTCGATAGGTTGGGGACGCCGTCTCAACTGGCCCGACGACTATTTCCAATTCTCATCCGAACTGACCTATCAGCTCTATTCGCTCAAGGATTGGCAATACTTCATTATCAGCAACGGAAAGTGTAACAATATAAACCTGACACTGACACTCTCGCGCAACTCGGTATTCAACCCCATATACCCCCGCAGCGGCTCCGAGTTCTCACTCTCAGGTTCGTTCACACCTCCCTATTCTCTCTTCGACGGCAAGGACTATGGCAAACTCGCATCCGACACCAAAAGCCCCAACTACCGCAAGGAACTCGCAGAGAAGTACAAATGGATAGAATACTACAAGTTCAAGTTCAAGAGCAGGACATACACCTCTCTCACCAGCGGCAACTATAACCTTGTGCTCATGACAAGAGCCGACTTCGGAATCCTCGGCAGCTACTCGGCCAACAAGAAGTCGCCTTTCGAGACATTCTATGTAGGCGGTGACGGTATGAGCGGATACTCATACAACTACGCAACCGACATTATAGCCCTTCGCGGATACGACAACGGTAGTCTTACTCCTTACGGTTACGAAGGTTATGCATATACACGCCTCGGTCTTGAACTCCGTTACCCGTTGATGCTTCAGACAGCCACAAACATCTACGCACTCGCCTTTGTCGAGGGCGGTAATTCGTGGACCGATGCATCCAAGTTCAATCCCTTCGACCTCAAGCGCAGCGCAGGTGTCGGCATACGACTCTATATGCAGATGATAGGTCTCATCGGACTCGACTGGGCATACGGATTCGACAAGGTCTTCGGTTCGTCATCATACGGTGGCAGTCAGTTCCACTTTATCTTAGGACAAGAATTTTAATACGTAAATATACAAGGAATATGAAAAAGTTCTTATTGACAGCTCTGTTTGCGGTGATAGCCGCAGTAGGAGCGAATGCACAGAAATTCGCATTGATAGACATGGAGTACATCCTCAAGAACATACCCGCATATGAGCGTGCCAACGAACAGCTCACCCAACAGTCCAAACGTTGGCAGGGCGAGATAGACGATGTAACCCTCGAAGCACAGACACTCTACAAGAAATATCAGAGCGAATCGGTATTCCTCTCCGACGAACAGCGCAACAAGCGCGAGCAGGAAATACTTGCCAAGGAGAAGCAGGCCAGCGAACTCAAACGCAAATATTTCGGTCCCGACGGCGAGCTTTACAAAAAACGCGAGAGTCTCATGGCACCCATTCAGGACGAAATCTACAATGCCGTCAAGGAAATCTGCGATGCCAAAGGCTATTCGGCGGTAGTCGACCGTGCCTCGGCCGTCAGCATCATATACGCCTCGCCCAAGATAGATATAAGCAATGAGGTACTCGCAAAACTTGGTTATTCAAATTAAATAACTACCTTTGCAGATATTAAACAGATAAAGAACAAATAATAATACCAAAATAGAAAGAAAAAGTCATGAAAAAACTTCTAGTTTTATTGCTTATTGCAGCTCCCATGAGCCTGTTTGCACAGAAATTCGGATATATCAATTCAATGGAGATTGTACAGGTGATGCCCGAATACATCAAAGCACAGAACGACTATCAGACATTGCAGAAACAGTACGCCGACGAGTATGAGCGTCTGGGCAAGCAGTTCGAGAAAGAGAGAATGGAATACGAACAGGCAAAGGATTCACTTCCCCCCGCAATTCTCCAGCGCCGCGAGAAGGGTCTTCAGGAACTTCTGAACCGCATCCAGCAGTACGAGCAGGAGAGTGTACAGAACCTCCAGCAGGCACAGGCTGCAAAGCTCGGCGAGGTTAACCAGATTCTCAACAAGGCCATACAGGCAGTAGGCGAAGCAGGCGGATATGTATGTGTATTCGACATAGCAAGCGGCATTCCCTACATCAGCAAGACACTTTGCGAGGATCTCACTGAGACAGTAAAGACAAAGCTCGGCATAAAGAAAGGCGCAAAGCCCGCAACACCCGCAGCAGCTCCCGCAGCAAATAAATAATTATCCCGAATAAAACAGTCATAAAGGGCAGGAGGGCTCATCTGCCTCTCCTGCCTTTCTTTATAGAATCTCACTAAAAGATTACAAAAATGCGTAAGTTCATCTTCCTGCTTATGCTGTTGCCCATGACAGTCATGGCACAGTCAAATACATTCGGATACTTCCGTTACACAAAAGTGATGGAACAGCTCCCCGAATATGCACAGGCCGTAAAAGAGTATAGCGAATTGAAAAAACGTTGCGACACAGAGATAGCCCGCAACGAGGAGGAACTTACCAGAGCTTACGTAGCCTACCTCGATGGTCAGAACGAGTTTCCCGAACCCATTCTGCGTAAACGTCAGAAAGAACTCCAGGAACTTGTAGACAAGAGCATCCTCTTCCGCGAAGAGCTGACATCATGGCTCGCAACGGCACAAGATTCACTTATGGCCCCTCTGCGTGCGAAAATCGACGATGCGGTAGGCCGTGTCTGCATGCACAACAACCTCGCATACATCATCGACCTCGACAATGCAGGATACAAATTCATAAACCCCACCTGTGGATTCGACATCACAAACGCCCTTCTCGGCACGCTTGGCATCACAGCCGTTGAGCAGAAAAGCGATGAACAGGAGAACGCAACCACCGAACAATAGAGAAAACTATGGGGATGAATTATAGATTCTCGCAATCTCCCGGTCCTATAGGAATATTCGATTCAGGATACGGCGGCCTTACAATCTATCAGGAAATACAGCGCCTGATGCCCGAGTACGACTATCTCTATTTGGGCGACAACGCACGTACCCCTTACGGTACACGCTCATTTGATGTAGTCTATGAGTTTACCCGCCAATCGGTGCGCTATCTTTTCCAGGCAGGATGCCAGTTAGTGGTGCTTGCTTGCAACACAGCCTCGGCAAAAGCCCTCAGAAGCATACAGCAGGTAGACCTCCCTCAGATGGATCCTCGCCGTCGTGTACTCGGCATCATACGTCCGACAGTCGAAAATATAGGCAATATAACAAAAAGCAACCATGTGGGAGTGCTTGCCACCGATGGCACAATAAAGTCAATGTCCTATCCGTTGGAGATACGCAAACTCTACCCGGGTATTCATGTAACAGGTGAGGCCTGCCCATTGTGGGTGCCACTTGTCGAAACCTCAGAATACAATTCCCCGGGTGCCGACTATTTTATCAAGAAGCATATAGACAACCTCTTGGGGCGCGACCCGTTGATAGATACAATCATCTTGGGTTGCACACACTATCCCCTCCTCATCGAAAAGATAGAAAAATATGTACCGGCAGGTGTGAAGGTGGTAACCCAGGGAAAAGCAGTCGCCGAGTCATTGAAAGACTATCTTGCCCGACATTCCGAAATAGAAGGATTGTGCACACGTGGTGCACACAGCTGTTTCTGTACCACAGAATCCGAAGAAAAATTCAGAGAACGAGCATCCGTCTTTCTTCACCAACCTGTAAAGGCTACAACGGTTATCATTTAGAGCATAAAGAAATAGGGAAATTCCCCCAAAAAAATAGGGAATTTCCCCTATTTTTTTTGTTAGGGGTATATTATATTTGCATAGTCGTTACCAATTAAACCATTTTAAAGTTTAAAAAGTCCAATTGTGATGAAAACAGCAAATAACTTTGCTAAATAAACAACATTTTGAAACAAAATACCCCGGAGGGGTAACATTATATAGCGTAGGCTGTGAAGCCTACGGATACAGGAACATACAGCCTCAGCCCCGGAGGGGCGAAATTATGAACAGCAGTTATTATTGTTTCGCCCCTTCAGGGCTGTGTGTTTGTTTATGCATTTACATAGCCCTTACGGACTATGCTATACAGTTTCGCCCTTTTAGGGCTTTAAGCCGAATGGGGGAGGGAGTTTGACTGAATACGCAAGCAAAAGTTTCAAACTCCTCCGGCCTGACGGCCACCTCCTCTTATCCAAGAGGAGGAGCTTTAGTAACATATTGAGTAACAAAGAGAAAATAGCTCTCCCTCTTGGATAAGAGGGAGTACCCGAATGGGGGAGGGAGTTTGACTGAAAACACAAACAGAACCATCAAACTCCACCGCTCCAAAAGAAAGAATATATAACACAAAGATAATTAAACAACTATGCTACGCAAACTTCTACATACCGCACTGTTGCTATTGGTCGCCCTCTGCGCCCATGCCGACGAAAAGAACCTCGACAAAATGGTCTTCAACGCCGCAGTGGTAAACAACCTCTTCCCACAGGAAAGAGTCTACCTCCACTTCGACAACACCGCCTACTACTTAGGCGAGACAATGTGGTTCAAGGCATACGTAACCGAAGGAGTAAAGGACACCCCGAGCACCCTCAGCAAAGTGCTGTATGTAGAACTCTGCGCCCCCGAAGGCTATGTAGTAGAGACCAAGAAGTACAAGATAGACGACAAAGGCTGTTGCCACGGCGAATTCGAACTGAAACCCCTGCTACTCTCCGGCTACTACGAAATACGCGCCTACACCCGCTACATGCTCAACTGGGGCAAAGAAGCCGTCTTCAGCCGCGTGTTCCCCATCTTCGACAAAGTAAACGGCAACAACTGGGACTTCAAGAACATGCTCGACCGCCGTCGCGGATTCATGTACCGCGGCGAATGGATCTCCTCCGACCTCCCCGCCGTCGACCTCAAATTCTACCCCGAAGGCGGCCACCTTGTCAGCGGCATAGAGACAACCCTCGCCTACGAACTCCGCAGCGAAGACGGCATAGCCGGCGAAGACACTGTATACATCTATGCAGATAAAAAACTCTTGCAAAAGACACACCCCACCCACGCAGGAAAAGGCAGATTTAGACTTACACCACAGGTAGGAATAAAATACCACGCCGAAGTAAAGCGAGGCAAGAAAGAACACAAATTCGACCTCCCGAAAGTAGAACAAGAAGGCGTAGTAATCAGCGTCAGCGAAGAACAGAACAACATCAACATAAAAGTAAGCAACAACCTCGCCACCCCCAGCCCCATAGGCATGGGCATACTACATCGCGGCGAACTCTCCCACTACACCGGCTACACCTCGCAGGACGACGGCAAGATATTCACCATCGCCAAGGACTCACTGCGCGAAGGAGTAAACCGCGTCATCGTCTTTGTCGACGACAGCCTCCCGCTTGCCGAACGCCAATTCTTTGTGATGCACGAAACCATCCAACCCGGCGACCGCGAGACAGCAAAGTTGAAAATCACCGCCAACGGCGAACCCCTTCACAAGCTATCGCTCAAGCCCCACGAAAAGTTCAGCATAACCATCGAGCGCGAAGACGGCAAGCCCATAGAAGAGAATGCCGAACTCTCCCTCTCAGTGAGCGACGCTGCCGGCAGACAGCAGACCTCCTACACCCACAATATGTACAGCTACCTGCTGCTTGGCTCCGAACTCAAAGGCTACATCCCCGACGCCGCCCGCTACTTCGACATCGCCAACAAAGAGCGCACCGAAGAACTCGACCTGCTGATGCTCACCAACGGCTGGACATCGTACGACTGGAGCAAATTGGCACGCAAAGAGATAAAACTCGACCAACCGATGGAGAAGGGAATAACCGTAAAGGGAACATTCTACAAGAAAGAGAAGGATCGTAAACTTGGCAGTAGAGGATACTACATACTGCATCCTCGAAAAGATTGTAATACAAGATTCGAAATCAGCTATAAGGACAGCCTGATAACAGCATACGATTTCAGAACAGACAAAACCGGCTCTTTCCAATTGCAGACAGAAGACTTCTACGGCAAAAAGATAGCAGCGTTAACACCGGAAATATCCGGCGACCAGATGGCAGATTCAATATTCTCATTTTCCCTCGACCGCTACTATTCGCCCTCATTCCGTCTCTTCGACTATTGGGAACGCCACACAGGAATGCCACTTACCGACAAGCAGAAACGCGAGTTGGAGGCAAAAAGCATCAAACTGCGCCCATTCGAATATATGCTTTCTTCGGTAGAGGTTATGGCAGCAAAGGAATACGAGCGTTACGGCCGTCCTCCGCATAGCGAAATGCGATTCGACTATCTCGACGAGTGGGAGTATGCGCAAGATGTAACATATCTCAAAAAAAGCAAAGATTTTGATGAAACGGGCAGTGAAATATACGACTATGTCCAATATGAATCCACTTTAGGTGATGATCTAAATGAGGATTATAAGAATTATCAAGAAGGCGAAATAGGTAGCAGGATGGTGGACGGAGCTAATAATTTTATCAAATATATCGGAAAAATACGTTATTGGAATTACAGAGTCTTGACAAAAGAGGCTCCGAAGCAAGGGTATGAAGACCCTTGGCTATCTTCAAGGAGAAATCCGTATCATATGTTGATGCCCCCTGTGTTAAAAATGTTCCGTCAATCATATACGGCAGAGGATGTTGTACGCAGCGCCTTCAAACGACACAACTACAACTGGGCCTATTGGGTGCAACTGATGGTAGTGGCCGGAGAATACAGCAGCGATTCGATACCTCGCCCCGACAATGAGTATATCAAGGGCAAGAAACCGCAACAAATGGGCAACTTCAAAGAATTTGTCATCCGCTGCGACATAGGCACTCGTAAACAGTTTAAAAACACCCATGGTGCTTGGACAAAAAAAGGACAAGCACTTGACAATAAGTTGCAGTATGCCAAATTCTATTTGGGCTTCCTTTCGCAAACAGCCATTAATGAGAGAGAGGGTTTTGACGGTTTTTCGGGTGAACAATTCATGAATGCTTTGTTTAAAGAACTAACAAATATAGCAAGCGAACCCTATCACCCCAATTATGTAGCCTGCATGATACCATTTGAGGAAAATGAAAAGCAGACCGGCATTGTACCCGAACTGCATATAGGAGGCACCAAGCGCTACACATCAGTTCAGGGCTACAGCGAGAGCAAACAGTTCTACTCACCCGACTACAAAGGCAAGCAACCCACAGAAAAGGACTTCCGCCGCACGTTGATATGGGTACCATCGGTGAACAGTACAAACGGTAAAGCAACCATAGAACTTTGCAACAGCAGTGTAGCAAAAAATATAAATGTAAACGCCGAGGGCTGTGGCAGCGGCACAATCTACTGCAGCGACCTGAACATACAGACACGCACACTGACAGAAGAACAGAAAGCAGCGGCAGAAGCCATGAAGCCAACAGCCGCAAACAACAAAGCAGTATATGCACACTGTCTGAAAGTAACAAACGAGGGTGTGGCACTCTACCGCGAAAAGGAGTACGCACGCGCCTTTGAAAAATTCCACGAGGCAGCCAAACTCGGCTACCCGATGGCAATGTTCTACACCGGTGTATGCTACACCAACGGCGAGGGAACGGAAAAGAACAACGAAAAGGCATTCAGCATGTTCCGCTCCGCAGCCAACGGCAATCATATATCAGCCATGCACAACCTCGCCAACTGCTATATGCAGGGCATAGGAACAAAGACCAACAAAGCTCAAGCGCTCCGCTGGTACACGGCCGCCGCCGACAGCGGCTATTTGCGTTCGACGAACATGCTCGCCAAGAGTTACGAAGAGGGTATCCTGACCGAAAAGTCTCCCGAAAAAGCCATCGAGTGGTACAAACGCGCCGCCGAAAAAGAGGAGCCGTATGCAATGTACAAGGTTGCCAGTATGTATGAACATCAAGACTCGGTTGACGGCATAAAAGGCAAACTCCTGCGCGAATCGCGAACCATAAAGCTCTTTACCCGCGCCGCCGAACTGCACAATGCCCAAGCACAGATGAAACTCGCCGAGTTCTACGGTAACGGCCGCTATGTGAAGAAGGACAAGAAAAAACGTTTCGAATGGCTGCAACATGCCGCCGGCAATGGGTTCTTAGAAGCTCAGGAACAGTTAGCCGAGTGCTATGAGAAAGGTCGCGGAGTAAACGAAAACCATGTAAGAGCCTACCAATGGTACAAGAAAGCCGCCGCGCAAGGCAGCGAGTATGGCAAGATAAAGGCGAAGGAATTTGAACTTTTCAAGTTCTATAAATAACTTTGCTACATAGAGAATATTTTGAAACGGAATGCCCCGGAGGGGCGAAATTATGAACAGCTGTTGTTATTGCAGTTTCGCCCCTTCAGGGCTGTGTGTTTGTTATGCATTTACATAGCCCTTACGGACTATGCTATGCAGTTTTGCCCTTTCAGGGCTTTAAGAGCAGGATGTATCCGAATGGGGGAGGAGTTTGACTGAACACATAAGCAAAAGTTCAAACTCCTCCGGCCTGACGGCCACCTATGTACTCGATAAAAACGGCAAATAATGTAAACAGAATTGCCCCGGAGGGGTAACATTATATAGCGTAGGCTGTGAGGCCTACGGATACAGGAACATACAGCCTCAGCCCCGGAGGGGCGAAATTATGAACAGCTGTTGTTATTGCA
>JAFYLO010000116.1 GCA_017557045.1 Bacteroidaceae bacterium
AGAGGGGTTGATGGGTATGGACATCACCAATACCATCGAAGAGCGCATCAACATAGCCAATGTACTCAAAACATCCACCCCGCTGATGGACGGCAGCTACATATTCTGCGGCATCACCGGTAGCGGCGAAATGTTCGCCATGCGCGACCCTTGGGGCATCCGCACCGCATTCTGGTACGCCGACGACGAGATATTCGCAGTTGCCAGCGAGCGCGTAGCACTGCAGACCACACTCAACCTGAAGACCGACCAGGTGGTTGAAATGAAGCCCGGCGAAGCCCTCATCATGGACAAGTTCGGCAAACTGCGCATAGAGCAGCTCATAGAGCCTATTGCTATGGAGCCCTGCTCATTCGAGCGCATATACTTCAGCCGCGGAAACGACAGAGACATCTACCTCGAAAGAAAAATGCTCGGCGCCAACCTGCGCGACCAGATACTCGAAGCCGTAAACTACGACCTCGACAACACAGTCTTCTCATTCATCCCCAACACTGCCGAAATGGCATTCTACGGCATGGTAGACTCCATGAGCGACTACCTCAACGAATGGAAGATAAAGGAAATATCAAAAGAAAAAGAGAACCTCACTGAAGCACGCATCAAGGAGATTCTCTCGCGCAAAGTGCGACAGGAGAAAGTTGCCAACAAGGACATCAAGATGCGCACATTCATCTCAACCGATGTCAAGCGCAACGACCTTGCAGCCCATGTATACGACATCACCTACGGCACCATACGCCCGAAGGTTGACAACCTTGTGGTGATAGACGACAGTATCGTACGCGGTACAACCCTGCGTCAGAGCATCCTGAGCATACTCGACAGACTTGAGCCCAAAAAGATAATTGTAGCATCATCAAGTCCCCAAATACGCTATCCCGACTACTACGGAATAGACATGGAGAAATTCGACCACTTTGTAGCATTCTTCGCAGCCCTCGACCTGCTCAAGGACAAAGGCATGGAAAATGTAATACACGACACATACAACAACTGCGTCGAGGAGCTCAAGAAAGAAGATAAGGATATAACAAACTGTACAAGAGCGCTCTATGCTCCCTTGACAGCAGACGAGATATCGGCCAAGATAGTAGAACTCCTGAAGCCCACCGACCTCAAGGCAGAGCTCGAAATTGTATTCCAGAGCATGGAAGGTCTCCACAAAGCCTGCCCCGCACACCCCGGCGACTGGTACTTCAGCGGCAAATACCCCACCCCCGGCGGCAACAAACTGGCCAACCTCGCCTACATAGAATATTACGAATCAAAAATAAAGAAATAAATACCGAATAAGGACATGAAAGAAAAACTGAAAAAAGTATTGTTGCTTGGTTCCGGCGCATTGCGAATAGGACAGGCAGGCGAATTTGACTACTCCGGTTCACAGGCATTGAAAGCTTTGCGCGAAGAGGGAATACAATCCGTATTGGTAAACCCCAATGTTGCCACCATACAGACATCAGAGGGAATTGCAGACAAGGTATACTTTCTGCCCGTAAACACATACTACGTTGAGGAGATAATAAAGAAAGAGCGTCCCGACGGTATATTGTTGGCATTCGGCGGACAGACAGCCCTCAACTGCGGAACAGAGCTCTACACACAAGGCATACTCGAAAAGTACGGCGTAAAGGTACTCGGCACATCAGTCGAGGCAATCATGTACACCGAAGACCGCGACCTCTTTGTAAAGAAGCTCGACGAAATCCCCATGAAGACTCCTATCAGCCAGGCTGTAGAGAGCATGGAGGACGCACTTAAGGCTGCCCGCGAAATAGGTTTCCCCGTAATGGTACGTTCAGCCTACTCATTGGGTGGCTTGGGTAGCGGTATCTGCCGCGACGAGGCATCATTCATCGAACTTGCAGAGAGCGCTTTCACATTTGCCAATCAGATTCTTGTAGAGGAATCTCTCAAAGGATGGAAAGAGGTAGAGTTCGAGGTTATCCGCGACGCCAACGACCACTGCTTCACAGTAGCAAGCATGGAGAACTTCGACCCCCTGGATATCCACACAGGTGAGTCAATCGTTGACGCTCCCACATGCTCACTGACAGAAGAGCAGGTGAAGATGTTGCAGGAGCTTTCAGTAAAATGTATCCGTCACTTAGGTATCGTCGGTGAGTGTAACATACAGTACGCATTCAACGCCGAGACCAACGACTACCGCGTAATCGAGGTTAACGCACGCCTCAGCCGCTCATCGGCACTCGCATCAAAGGCAACAGGTTACCCCCTCGCATTCGTAGCAGCAAAGATTGCTCTTGGCTACACACTCGACCAGATAGGCGAAATGGGCACACCCAACTCGGCATACGCAGCACCCCAGCTCGACTACCTTATCTGTAAGATACCCCGTTGGGACTTGACAAAGTTCGCAGGCGTATCACGCCAAATCGGTTCAAGCATGAAGTCAGTAGGCGAAATCATGTCAATCGGTCGCTCATTCGAGGAGGTAATACAGAAAGGTCTCCGCATGATAGGTCAGGGTATGCACGGCTTCGTAGGCAACGAGCACACACACTTCGACAACCTCGACGAAGAACTTGCCAACCCCACCGACCTCCGTATCTTCTCAATCGCATCGGCACTTGAGCAGGGATACACAATAGAGCGCATCAGCGAACTCACCAAGATCGATCCCTGGTTCCTCGGCAAGCTAAAGAACATCGTAGACTACAAGGCTGTACTCTCACAATACAACAGTGTAGAAGAGTTGCCCGAAGATGTACTGCGCAAAGCAAAAGAGCTCGGTTTCTCCGACTTCCAGATTGCACGCTTCGTAATCAAGTCAAACGACAACATGGAGCGCGACAGCCTTGCTATACGCGCACGCCGTAAGGAATTGAACGTACTTCCCGCAGTAAAACGCATCAACACAGTAGCTTCGGAGCACCCCGAACTTACAAACTACCTCTACATGACATACGGTGTAACCGGCCACGATGTAAACTACTACAAGAACGACAAATCGGTAGTTGTACTCGGTTCAGGTGCATACCGCATCGGTTCATCAGTAGAATTCGACTGGTGCTCAGTAAACGCAGTGCAGACAGCACGCAAGCTCGGCTACAAGTCAATAATGATCAACTACAACCCTGAGACCGTATCGACCGACTACGATATGTGCGACCGTCTCTACTTCGACGAGCTCTCATTCGAGCGCGTACTCGATGTAATCGACCTCGAACAGCCCGGCGGCGTAATAGTATCGGTAGGCGGACAGATACCCAACAACCTTGCGATGAAACTGCACCGCCAGTCAGTGCCCATCCTCGGAACATCACCCGTCTCAATCGACCGCGCAGAGAACCGTCACAAATTCTCGGCTATGCTCGACCAGCTCGGCATCGACCAGCCCGCATGGAAAGAGCTCACCAGCATCGAGGACATGGAAGCCTTCGTAAACAAAGTAGGCTACCCCGTACTTGTACGTCCCTCATACGTACTTTCAGGTGCAGCCATGAACGTATGCTACAACGAGGACGAGCTTAAAGAGTTCTTGCAGATGGCAGCCGAAGTATCAAAGGAATTCCCCGTGGTTGTATCACAATTCATGATGGAGACCAAAGAGATAGAGTTCGACGCTGTGGCACAAAACGGCGAAGTTGTAGAATACGCTATCTCAGAGCACGTGGAATTTGCCGGCGTACACTCAGGCGACGCAACCCTTGTGTTCCCCGCACAGAAGATATACTTCGAGACAGCCCGCCGCATCAAGAAGATCAGCCGCCGCATCGCTAAGGAGCTCAACATCTCAGGTCCCTTCAACATCCAGTTCCTCGCTAAGAACAACGAAGTCAAGGTAATCGAGTGTAACCTCCGTGCATCGCGCTCATTCCCCTTCGTATCGAAGATACTGAAGCGCAACTTCATCGAGACAGCCACACGCATCATGCTCGACGCTCCCTACAGCAAACCCGACAAGTCGGCATTCGACATCGACTGGATTGGAGTGAAAGCATCACAGTTCTCATTCTCTCGTCTGCATCAGGCCGACCCCGTACTTGGCGTAGACATGTCATCGACAGGTGAGGTAGGCTGCATCGGCGACGACTTCGACGAAGCACTTCTCAACGCAATGATAGCAGTAGGCTACAGCGTTCCCAAGAAGACAGTCATGGTATCTTCAGGCGCATCAAAGTCAAAGGTCGACCTGCTCGAATCATCGGCAATGCTCGCCGCTAAGGGATACAAGATCTACGCTACATCAGGTACAGCCGAATTCCTCAACTCAAACGGAATCTATGCAACACCTGTACTGTGGCCCGATGAGTCTCCCGAAAACGACGAGGAGAACATCATGAAGATGATAGCCGACCACCGTTTCGACCTTATCATCAACATCCCCAAGAACCACACAAAGCGTGAGCTCACCAACGGCTACAGAATCCGTCGCGGAGCAATCGACCACAATATACCTCTTATTACAAATGCCCGTCTTGCAAGCGCATTTATCCGCGCATTCTGCAACATCGATGTTACAGAACTCCCCGTAAAGAGCTGGGACGAGTATAAGTAACAAGGTATATCAGTATAACCCAACAAAAGCCTCTCGGATATCATTGTCCGAGAGGCTTTTTGTGTTTTATTATATGATTATGCGATATTATACCTAAAAGTACAATCCCTATTCCTCAATGAAGAAAAACTATTCTAAAAAGTTCCTGCCCTTCAAGGGGACATTGCGTGATAAGCAATGTTTGCGACGACGGGAGCTTTAGCTCCCTAAAGGAGTGCCGAGCTTGCGAGGTTACATTCAAGCGCGATTAGCGATTGAAGACGGAGGGGTTTTCCTCGCGTAGTATGGTTTATTGTAGTACGATGGGTTAAGAACCCCCTCCGAACTTTTTTTCGAGAAAAAAGTTCTCGTCCCCCTTTAAGAGGGACAGCTTTTTTAAGTTTCTTATTTAAAAGAGATTAGCAAAATATAAAAACTGAAAGATGTGTCCAAAGATTACCTTAAAGTGGGACAGCTTTTCAAGTTACTTATTTCCACCGACATTGCAATGCAACGTTGCATTTTAGGTAATATATTTGATAATCATTTTGTATTTTACTCGGCAACGCACAGCATGCCTCTTTCAAAAGCCGTAGAAGAGAGGCTGAATAGTCATAAATAACTACTCACAAACAGCAAGTAATAAAAATAATTATTGTCAAATTAACAAAAGAGAAGTAATTTTGCAGAAATAACCTTAATGGAGGAAGATGAAACTATCCGAGCTGAAAAACGGCGAAACTGCAATAATCATACGAATATCCGGACACGGCGGCTTCCGCAAGCGCATCATGGAGATGGGGTTCGTGCGAGGCGAGAAGGTAAAATCGGTTCTCGACTCGCCGCTCAGCGACCCTGTCAAGTACCATGTAATGGGCTATGATGTATCCCTGCGCCGCAACGAAGCAGCTACCATAGAAGTGCTGCCCGAAGAGGAGGCGAAAAAGGTGCTCACCCCTGCCCCATCCTTTGGCTGCACAGCCGTATGCAACGACTGCCCTGCCTGCAATTTCAAGCACCACAAGAGCGATGCAGTACGCAAGAACACCATAAACGTTGCCCTCGTGGGCAATCCCAACAGCGGCAAGACCTCGCTGTTCAACACAATGTCGGGAAGCAGCGAGCACGTAGGCAACTACAGCGGAGTAACGGTAGAAGCAAAAACAGGCAGCCTCAACTACAAAGGCTACCGCATAAACCTAACCGACCTTCCCGGCACCTACTCCATTTCGGCATACACCCCCGAAGAGATATATGTTCGCCGCCATCTCTACGAACAGGAGCCCGATGTGATAATCAACGCGGTAGTAGCATCTAACATCGAGCGCAACCTCTACTTGACCACCGAACTTATCGACCTGAACCAACGCACAGTGGTCGCCCTCAACATGTACGACGAGCTGAGCGCAAGCGGCGCATCCATCGACCACAAGCACCTCGGAGCCATGATGGGTGTCCCAATGATACCGACAATAGCACGCACCGGAAAAGGACTCGACAGACTGCTCGACACGGTGATAGAGATGTTCGAGGGCAAGAACCACACCGCCCGCCACATACACATTAACTACGGAATCTCGCTGGAAGAGGCAATAACCCCGCTTGCCGGCGAAATGCACAAAGCCACAGACCTTCCCCACCAGTTCCCCGTAAGATACTGGGCTATGAAACTGCTCGAAAAGGACAGCGAAGCCATAAAGCAGCTCAACAAGTGCAAGGAGATTGCCGCATGGCAGGCTACAGCCGAGAAACTCGCCCACAAGGCAGAGCTCGAAACAGGAGTGGACATAGAGACTGCAATCAGCGACGCTAAATACGGATTCATAGCCGGAGCATTGCAGGAGACATATACCCCCGGCAACGAAAACGCCAACATAAAGACACGCCGCATCGACCGTCTTGTGGCAAACAAATGGTTGGGCTTCCCGCTCTTCTTCGCCCTCATGTTGGTAATGTTCACAGCCGTCTACCAGATAGGCGCCTATCCCCAAGAGTGGATAGCAGAGGGATTCAGCATGCTCGGCACTCTCTGTGCACGCATACTGCCCGAAGGCGCATTGCAGGATCTTGTAATAAACGGAATAATAGGAGGAGTAGGCAGTGTGGCAGTGTTCCTGCCCAACATACTCATTCTGTACCTTTTCATCTCACTGATGGAGGACTCGGGCTACATGGCACGCGCCGCATTCATCATGGACAAAATGATGCACAGGATAGGCCTGCATGGAAAATCATTCATCCCCATGCTCATGGGTTTCGGCTGCAACGTGCCCGCCATACTCGCTACACGAGCCATAGAGAGCCACAGCAGCCGACTGATAACAATACTAATCACACCGTTCATGTCGTGCAGCGCCCGCCTGCCCGTCTACATACTGCTGGCAGGAGCATTCTTCCCCAAATATGCACCGATAGTGATGATAGCACTCTACCTGCTTGGCATAATAATGGCAGCCGTCACAGCCCGCCTGCTGCGCATCACAAAATTCAAGCAGGACGAGACACCATTTGTAATGGAACTGCCGCCCTATCGTCTTCCAACCCTGCGCTCTACCCTGCACCACATGTGGGAAAAGTGCGAACAGTACATAAAGAAGATAGGAACCACAGTATTCGCAGCAGCTGTAATCATCTGGTTCTTAAGCTATTTCCCCCGCCCCGAAGCAAACAGCATAGCTACCGGCGGCGATATCTATGCCGAATCATACATCGGCATGATAGGAAAGACACTGGAACCGGTGATGGAACCACTGGGACTCAACTGGCGCTCAAGCATAGCCCTCATAGCCAGCATCCCCGCCAAAGAGCTTGTAGTGAGCACATTCGGTGTACTCTACAACAGCGACGAAGCCAACCTCTCGCAATCCCTCATCAGTTCGGGCGACTTCACAAAAAGCTCAGCCGCAGCATTCCTTGTATTCGTACTGCTGTTCTTCCCCTGCATAGCAACCATCACCACCATAGCCGAAGAGACGGGAAGCAAGAAATATGCCCTTTTTGCTGTCATCTACAACACAGGCATAGCATGGCTCATTGCATACGCCGTCAACCAGATAGGAACAATATTGTAAAAAAATGAAACACACACCATACACAAGCAAGACAAAAGCAGCCGACCTTATAACCTCGGACTTCAACCTTTTATATATATTCGAGCGTTTCGGAATAAAATTGGGCTTCGGCGAAGCAACCATAGAGGAGTTATGCTCGCGCTATAACCTCTCCAGTGCACTCTTCATTACACTAAGCAATATATACTCATTCGACGACTACCGCCCGAAAGCAGACGCTCTCGGCAAAGAGGAGATTCCGCAGATTATATCCTACCTGCGTGCATCCCACAGGCACTACATGAACAGCAGCCTCCCCACCCTACACGGCAACATACACACAATGATGGAGGAGTATGAAGAGACCAACAGATACATACTCAACAAATTCTTCGACGACTACGACAACGAAATAAAAAGACATTTCGAGTACGAAGAACAGTGTGTCTTCCCCTACATCGAAAGCCGTCTTACCGGCAACAGAAAAGACGACACCGGTTACAACATAGCCAACTTCGAAGAGAGCCACACAAACGTAAGCGAAAAGCTCAACGACCTGAAAAACATAATAATAAAATACCTGCCCGACAGCTACACATCAGAGATAAGGGCAACTGTGCTGCGAGAGATATTCCGCATAGAGAGCGACCTGCGCAAGCATGCCACTGTAGAGAACAGACTGCTGATTCCACTCGTCGCAAAATTAGAGGGAGAGAAACACCCAAAAGCCTAAACCGGTTCCGAAATGGCAAAGAAAAAGTACAACATACTGCTGATAGAGCCTTCTGAAATAGTAGCAACGGGAGTAGCTGCAATAGTAAACAAAAGCAACGAATTCAAGTTGACGACCATACTCCCCGACACCGACTATCTCAGACAGGTCCGCACTGCACACGACATAATCATAATAAATCCCACCGCAGCTACCCCCGTAGAGCGGCAGGACATACGCACCATCCTCGGTGCCGAATCAGGCACAACAGCCATTGTTGCCCTCTCCTACGACAACCTGCACGAAAACGAACTGCTCCGCTACGATGGCAGCATAGGCATACACGACACCCCCGAAAGAATATATCAGAAACTGCACAACGCCATCAAGGAGTGCAGCGAAAACAAGAACGAAGCAGGCGAACTCTCCGCACGCGAACGCGACATCCTCGTATCCGTAGCCAAAGGAAAGACCAACAAAGAGATAGCCGACCGGTACAACATATCCATCTACACAGTCATAAGCCACCGCCGCAACATATCACGCAAACTGGGCATAAACAGTATTCCCGGACTCACCGTCTACGCCATAATGAATAAGCTGATAGACATTTCGGACATACAATAACAACAAAAACAGGCAACAAACATAAAATAGAATGGAAATATGTTTGAAAAGCAAAAAAAAATAATTACTTTTGCTACGATGATAACTATAGACAAACATATTTCACGACTGATAGCCCTCCACGACTGTGTGATAGTTCCCGGTCTCGGAGCATTTTTGGCACAGCGCATCCCTGCATACTACAATGCCGAGGAGCAGATATTCATGCCTCCGCACCGTACACTCTGCTTCAATCCCCATATAACAATGGACGATGCACTGCTGACAACCGCCTATATGCAACATTACGGCACATCCTACAACCAGGCAACAGCACAGTTGAAGGAAGATATAAAGAAGTTGAAGAACAACCTCTCACGTAATGGCGAGTACTATTTGGGAGAATTGGGAAAAATGTCAATGGACATAGACGGCAACATTGCATTCAC
>JAFYLO010000117.1 GCA_017557045.1 Bacteroidaceae bacterium
AAAACGGACACTCCCAAAAATCGTCATTTGCTTAATAATCAATAAAGTAACTTTTTGGCACGGTTTTTGATGTATATTATGTGAACGAACAACAAAAACAATATGGACAGAGAAATACCCAAGAAAGAGAAACAGAAAAAAATGCTTATCCGCATAGGCAAGATAGCAGGATCGTTTGCCCTGCTCGCAACCATCATTGCAGCAGGCATCAATTACGCTCGCAGTACGGTAAACACAAAATCGTTAACCTTCAGCACAGTCGACCGCGGCACCATAGAGACCAGCGTAACAGCATCGGGCGAAGTGCATCCCGCATTCGAGGAGATAATAAACTCCCCCATCAGTTCGCGCATAGTAGAGGTCTACTGCCACAGCGGCGACAGCGTAGAGGTAGGCACCCCACTGCTGCGCCTCGACCTCACCACCACAGAGAACGAATACAAAAAACTGCTCGACGAAAAAGAGATACGCCAGCATCGACTGGAGCAGCTGAAGTTGAACAACAAGACATCCCTTTCGAACCTCGAAATGAACATAAAGATAAACGCAATGGAACTTAACCGTCTCGAAGCAGAGCTGAGCAACGAGCGCTACCTCGACAGCATCGGTTCGGGAACAGCCGACAAAGTGCGTCAGGCCGAAATGGCAGTGCAGACAGCCCGCCTGCGTCTGGAGCAGGAACGCGAACAATTGGCCAACGACCGCGAGATAAAATCGTCCAACGTGCGTGTGGAGGAGCTCGAATTTGCCATCTTCAACAAAAAACTCGAAGAGATGAAACGCACCTTCGACGATGCCCGCATACTCTCGCCACGCAAGGCAGTCCTCACCTATATAAACGAACAGATAGGCGCACAGGTGGGCAGCGGCAGTCAAATAGCAACAATCTCCGACCTCGACCACTATATAGTCAGAGCCCAAATATCGGATGTGATGAGCGAATATGTGATGCCCGGCAAAAAGACACTCGTAAAGATAGGCGGCGAAAAGCTCGAAGGTCGTATAGGCAATGTAGCCCCCAAGAGCCAAAATGGAAGCATACAGTTCGAAGTGCGACTCGTCAACGACAGCCACAAGCGCCTGCGCCCCGGAGTGCGCACCGATGTATATATAATGAACTCCATCCACGACGATGTACTGCGCATACGCAACGCATCGTACTACGTGGGAGCAGGCACATACAATCTCTTCGTGCGCAACGAGCAGAACGAACTTATCCGCCGCAAGGTGAAGCTGGGCGACTCCAATTTCGACCACGTAGAGGTAGTCGAAGGCTTGCAAGAGGGCGAACAGATAGTGATATCCGATGTATCGGAATTCACACACAAAGAAAAGATAAAATTGAAATAAGTTAAGAATAAGTTATGTATCAGATGCCGGCAATGGCGTAAATTTGCGCCATTGCCACGCAAGAGAATGCAAAAACAAACTTAATAACTGTCTCTCTTCAAGAGGAGGAATAAAATAAATATAACCGAACAATGTTAAAACAATAAAAACGCAACCATGAAAAACCAATTCCTACGCCAAGCATGGACGATGATGAAACAGCATCGGCTATTCACCGGGATGTATCTTGCCGGCACAGCCATAAGCATAGCTATGGCGATGGCAGTCATCATCACCCTATACATAAAACTTGGTCCCATCTACCCCGAATACAACCGCGACAGGACATTGACCATCGGTTGGCTGCAAGAAAAGCTACTCGACGAAGACTACTCCCAATTCAGCGGAGTGTCGCACCACTTTGTCGAGAGCATAAAGAACGAAGCGAAAAACCTCGACATGCTCTGTGTGCGCTGGAATGGTAAAAGACAACCAACATCAATAATAACAAACGAGAAAAATGATACAGAATCAACATCATTACCCGACTGGGTATGCAGTAATTTCTGGAAAATATTTGATTTCCGCTTCGTAGACGGGCATCCTTTTACAGAAAAGGAAGAAGAACAGCCCGTTGCTGTAATAACCACCACACTTGCCGAAAAACTTTTTGCAAGACACGATGTAGCAGGCGAATATATCCGCATAGACACCACACGCTACAAGATTACAGGTGTGGTAGAGCCATCCGCAACCAGCATAGAGAGCGCTTACACAAGTAGCGAAATATGGGCTTCGGCATACTATGTCAATCCCAAGAACAGCGACAAAGATAATCTCCACGGCGAGAACACTGTCTACATGCTTGCAAAAACACCACGACAATTGGATGAACTTAAAGAGGAGGTAATGGCAATATTCCGCAAGGAAATTCAACAGCGTTCAAAGAAAAATTCAGAATTTAACCTGACAATCTTTGAACATTGGGAACATGCTTTTTATCTATACAAGACCAATGGAGAGGAAGCCGGTCTGTTCGAAGGCATTGCAAAATACCTATACGCGATACTCGCCTTCCTTTTCATCCCTGCGCTAAACCTTTGCGGGATGATTTCCACGCGAATGAACAACCGGCTCGACGAGATTGGCGTGCGCAGGAGCTACGGTGCCACAAAAGGACAAATAATATCTCAGGTGCTGTGCGAGAACTTACTTCTCACCCTCATCGGAGCAATTTTAGGTCTTCTTTTAAGTTATCTGATGGTTTGTAGCGGATATAGTTGGATACTGACACTGTTTGAAAAAGGAGGACATCTGAAAGTTGTTTCGGGTATTACATTCGAAATGCTTTTCAACCCCACAATCATTGCAACAGTGTTGCTTGTAACTTTTGTACTTAATGTTGCGTCGGCACTTCTGCCTACAATGATTGCCTTGAAGAAGGATATTGTGCAGTCGCTGTATCAGAGAAGATAAAAAGATTAAGGATTATGATTGAGGAATTTAACAATAAAAATTATCAAATGTGTTGCCTGAAATTTAGTGTTTATCCAATACGGTTTAAAATGACTAACTTTAATAGTTGTCCCACTTGAAGGGGGACGAGAGATTTTTTCTTATGGAAAAAATCTCGGAGGGGGTTCTTACCCATCGTATAGCAACAAAACCAGCTACGCGAATAAAACCCCTCCGTCTTCAAAAAACTATCATTTTTTGAATCCACCTCCCCTTTAAGGGCAGGAACTCTATTTTAGATCTCGCATTAGAAATATATCCTCAATCATAATCACAAACAACCACAAGACATCAACTCACACCATGATAACAAAAATACTCCACCAAATTTGGAACGAGCGCAAGCAAAACGCATGGTTCTTCCTCGAACTGTTCGTTGTAAGCCTGTTCGTATGGCTCTCCATCGACCCTGTCATCGACCTTATGAGCCGTAGCAACATTCCACAGAACTACAACGACGACAATGTCTACGAAATACAGTTCCATCAATACTGGAATGACAGTCCCAAATACAACCCTGCACTTGCCGACAACAAATACACCTTAGAAGCCTATCGCCAATGCCTCAATATGATAAACGACCTCCCCGAGGTCGAGACATACTGCATTGCAAGAATGTATCCGGGCAATGCCAGTCGTTTCAGAGAGAAGTGCTGTGTTGACAGCACCCAGCGAGCAGACAAAAAGAGTGTCAATGTAGATATGGCATATTATTACTCGATACAGGCTCTGGAAAGCAACTACTTCAAGACCTTTGGTATAAAAGATGCTGCAAGCGGCAAAATAGTGGAAAGCACCGATATTAAATCTACAGATAACACACTTGATGCATATATAACAGAAACAGCCGCAATGACACTCTTCGGCACAAAAGATTGCATCGGGAAAGAGTTTTTTTCCTCATCCGCTCCCGACCATCTGCGCTGGAGAGTACAGGGAGTGATAAAAGACATTCAAGCAAGCATTTATTACGAATACGCGCCAACAATGATTGTATGCAACAAAATGCCTGCCGGCGTGAGCGCAGATTATCTTGGATATCATACAATTTCCATAAGGCTGAAAGAGGGAGTGGATGCTCACAAATTCGAGCAACGTTTCCGCGCAGAGATTATGCCCAAACTGAAAGCCGGGAATCTATATTGTGCCCAATTCACATCACACAAGAAGCTGAAAGAAGAAGGTGAAGAAGATTACGGAATAAACAACCTCTATCGCCAGAACATTATCCTTACACTTTTTGCACTGCTAAGCGGATTTATGGGTATCTTTGGCACATTCTGGTTGCGTGCCTCGGCACGCCGCCGCGAGACAGGCATCATGCAAAGCATAGGCGCCACACGCAACAGCATCATCCGGCAATATGCAACCGAAGCATTGATGCTTGCCAGCGCAGCCTTTGTGCTTGCCTTGCCGTTGATATTTCACAAAGTCTACGCATTCGGCTTTGCCGACCCACTGGAGGGATACCTCAGATTCCGAGAATTTGAGACAGACAACTTCCTGCACAATCAACCAATACAGCGCTTTGCGGCAGTAACAGTGATAAGCTATCTGTTTGTGGTGCTCATAAGCATTATAGGCGCAACTGTTCCCACTGCGGCAACCGTCAAGCGACACCCCGCCGATGCATTGAGAGAGTAATAACGAAAAAGAAACAATACCATGAAAAACCAATTCCTACGCCAAGCATGGACGATGATGAAACAGCAACGGCTGTTCACAGGAATGTACCTCATAGGCACAGCCGTCAGCATAGCCCTTGCAATGACACTCTTCATCATCTTCTACATCAAATTGGGACCCGTTTACCCCGAATACAACCGTCAGCGTATGGTGGTGATTGAGAACACACAGGAATGCGAAAAGCACGAGGGAGGTTACTCATCCACACGCGGATCGGGAATATCCGGCAAATTCGCCGACCTATTGAAACGCGAGGCCAAAAGCATAGACAAAGTAGCGCTGCTCACACGCAATAAAATAGATGTCGAAACAGCCGACAAAAGCAAGAAAACAGTAGAATACGTTGCCAATGTAAACGCCGAATATTGGCAGGTATTCAACTATCGATTCATCGACGGCCGAGCCTTCACCAAAGAGCAGATGAACGAAAATGTGGCAGTAATCAGCACCACCCTTGCACAGGAACTCTTTGCCGACACACACGTTGCCGGCAAAAGCCTTAACATCTATGATACGCCCTTTAGAATAGTGGGAGTGGTGGAAGCAGCAAGCGGTTGCACCCCCATCACACAAGGCAACATATGGACCGCATCTGTATATTACAACGAAAATGAATTTCAGGGCCACTATCATGCATATATAACTTCGGACAACATCGATAAATGTATGGCCGAGATTAACGATGCATTCAATCGATACACTCAAACGAGACCCAAGAATTTTACCTACACAATGGATCTTGAAAAATATTGGCAGAATGCGCTCGACTGCGACGCAGAGACAACCCCATTCGAGGCAATGGGGAAATATCTTTACATACTATTGGCGTTTCTTTTCATCCCCGCGCTGAACCTCAGCGGAATGATCTCCTCGCGCATGGACAGCCGCATGGACGAAATAGGCGTACGCAAGGCCTACGGCGCCACCAATGGCGAAATTATCACCCATGTACTATGGGAAAATCTGTTGCTGACCATCGTCGGCACCATTTTGGGAGTAGCCCTCTGCTACATTGTAGTCATCACCTGCAGCAGTTGGATAACAGCCTTCTTCGACACACGCATAAACGACCTTTCACCACGCGAAATAAATGCAGACATGCTACTGAATCCCACGGTTATTATCTGTATAGTGGCCCTAACGTTTGTGCTGAATATTGCTTCGGCTCTTGTGCCCACACTCATGGCGCTGAAGAAGGATATTGTGCAGTCGCTGTATCAGAGAAGATAAGTTTAATATGAAACGAATAAGTCAAAATAAACTCTCCCTCTTGGATAAGAGGGAGTACCCGACAGGGGGAGGGAGTTTGAATAAAACACAAGCAAAAACATCAAACTCCTCCGTCTTTAACTCCGTTAAATCCACCTCCTCTTATCCAAGAGGAGGAGTAGAAATGAAATAAAGATACCCGCACCATGATAACAAAAATAATCCACCAAATATGGAACGAGCGTAAGCAAAATGCGTGGCTCTTCCTCGAACTTATATTCGCCAGCATATTTTTGTGGCTCGCCATCGACCCGCTGTTCACTCTTGTGTGTCGCGGCAACCTACCCAAAGGCTATACACCCGAAAAAGTATATAGAGTGAAGTGCGACGCCTACAATACCAAAAAAGATTTTCTAAATCAGTTAGCCGATGCGTTTGACAATATTCCCGAAATAGAATGTAGTTTCATAGCCCAATGCGAATTACAGCCCAACCCCGGCGGATATTCATCGAGCATGCTGGCTATTCCCGACGACAGGCCCGACAGCCTCATCGATTGGAAAGTAGCACGCTTTTACAATATTAGAACCAACGAAAAGAGTCGTTTCTTCGAGACAATAAGAGCAATAGATGTAAAAACCGGCAAGGTGCTGCAACAGGCCGACTATGCAGGAAGCGACGGCGCTTATCTGTCGCGACGCCAAGCAATGTCGCTTTTCGGCACCACCGACGTCGTTGGTAAGAAGATTATGAATGTAGACCATAAGTCGTTCACCATTTTAGGAGTGTTCGAAGATTTACAGCTACTCAACTACGACGAATACACCCCAATCGTACTTTTCTGCAACAACGTCGATAACTTTACATTCGGCGAAGAAATCTATTTCAGACTAAAGGACAGCGTCGACGAAGATGAATTCAAGAAGAAATTCGAGAGTGAGATTATGCCCAAGTACAACCACGGCATCAACCACATTATGGGATTGCAATCGTACATGGAATGCATCGATAAACACGACAAGCAATACAACATCACCAACAAGTACCGTCTCTATGCAGGGCTGGCAGGCTTCGCGCTCTTCTGTGCCTTCATGGGAGTATTCAGCGCTTTTTGGATACGCACCAACAACCGCCGCCGCGACATTGGCATCATGCGCAGCGTGGGAGCAACCAAAAGGCGCGTCTGCATGCAACTTGTTGCCGAAGCGGTGATACTTGTAACAGTTGCCTTCGTCGTGTCAATGCCGCTCATCGCGCACTACATAACCGTAGAGGGCTTTGCCGAGCCGCTTGCCAAAGTACCCACATGGATACACAACGATACTCCCGACCAGAGCTATCTGCACAACCGCGTAGTGCCCCACTTTGCAATAGTTACCGCCATTGCTTACATTTGCATCAGCGCAATAGCCATCGTCGGAGCACTGCTACCCGCAATACGCATTACACGCTCCCTGCCCGCCGATGCATTGAGAGAGTAATAACCAAAAAAACTATATCATGAAAAACCTATTCCTACGCCAAGCATGGACGATGATGAAACAGCATCGGCTATTCACAGGAATGTACCTCATAGGCACAGCCGTGAGCATAGCCCTTGCAATGACATTGTTCATCATCTTCTACATCAAATTGGGACCCGTTTACCCCGAATACAACCGCCACCGCATGGTGGTGATAGAAAATGCCTCACATAAAATAAAAAATCAAAGAGGTGGTTACTTAATACGAAATAGCAATATAAGCCGAGGTTTCGCAAAGCTCATAAAGGACGAAGCAAAAAGCATAGAACGAATGGCATTGCAAAGCAGAGGCAAATGCACAGTGGTAAACACCGACAACAACAAGAAAACAACAGAATACCTGAATATTGTAAACGGCGATTTCTGGCAAGTATTCGACTACAAGTTCGTCGAAGGACACCCATTCAGCGAACAACAATCGGAGAGTGCAGAGAGGGTGGTTGTCATAAGCACTACCCTCGCCCAAAAACTCTTTGCCGAGACAAAAGTGGTTGGCAAGGCCTTAAATCTCGACGGCGTCAATTACAAAATAACAGCAGTCGTTGAGCCGGCAAGCGGTTGCACCCCTATCACAGAAGGAAACCTGTGGCGTCCCATATTTTGGCGAAGCGACGATAATGAATTCGTCGGTACCTACAAAGCATACATCATCGGCGATGAGACAGAGAAGATAAAAGCCGAAATAGACGATGTGTTCAACCGCTACGTGCAGGCGCAGCCAAAGGAGAACATCTACACAATGGAGGTGGAAGATTACTGGCAGAATGCCCTCGACTGCGACGGAGAAACGACACTCCTCGATGCAATAGGGAAATACCTTTACATACTGTTGGCATTCCTCTTCATTCCTGCGCTGAACCTCAGCGGAATGATCTCATCGCGCATGGAGAGCCGCCTCGATGAGATTGGTGTGCGCAAGGCTTACGGTGCCACAAACAGGCAAATAATCTCGCAAGTGCTATGGGAAAATCTGCTGCTCACCATTATGGGTACAATCATAGGACTTATATTGGCCTACGTTGTTGTAATCACCGGCAGCAGTTGGATAACGGCCTTTTTCGATGCACGCATAAACGAGGTTACTCCCCGCGAGATCAATGCCGATATGTTGCTGAACCCCACTGTCATCATCTGCACACTGGCGCTGAGTTTGTTGCTGAATATCTCGTCGGCACTCCTGCCGACACTTATAGCCTTGAAGAAGGATATTGTGCAGTCGCTGTATCAGAGAAGATAAATGAATATGAAACGAATAAGTCAAAATAAACTCTCCCTCTTGGCTATGAATGGAGTACCCGAAGGGGGAGGGAGTTTGAATAAATACACAAGCAAAAACATCAAACTCCTCCGTCTTTAACTCCGTTAAA
Source organism: Bacteroidaceae bacterium (assembly GCA_017557045.1). GTDB lineage: Bacteria > Bacteroidota > Bacteroidia > Bacteroidales > Bacteroidaceae > HGM04593. The sequence goes on from JAFYLO010000117.1 coordinate 8,630, forward strand.
TCCACCTCCTCTTATCCAAGAGGAGGAGTAGAAATGAAATAAAGATACCCGCACCATGATAACAAAAATACTCCACCAAATTTGGAACGAACGCAAGCAAAACGCATGGCTCTTCCTCGAACTGATAGTAGCAAGCCTCTTTCTGTGGCTCGCCATCGACCCGCTATTCACCCTCGTATGCCGCAACAATATTCCCAAAGGCTACGAAGCAAAAAGACTCTACAGTCTGAAATGCGACACATACTACTCCTACGAACCACAATGGCGCGAAGGAATGTCGGACCCAAAGTACGGACAAGAATTTATGCAGCAAATAGGAGAAGCCTTTGACAACATCCCCGAAATAGAATCCTATTTCATAGGGAGTGATAACTTGCAGATAAACTGTCTCAGCACCAACAGCTTGATGTATGCCGCAGACAACGACGACATACCCGACAGCCTGAAACAATGGGAAGTAGAAAGAATGTATCAAATAAAAGTAAACGAGAAAAGCCGTTTCTTCGAAACATTCAGAGTACGCGATGCTGCAACAGGGAAAATATTACAACAGAATGACAATGCAGGCAACCGCGATGTCTATCTATCGCGCAAGATTGCAATGAAACTTTTTGGTACAATAGACATTGTAGGAAAAAGAATAACCTGTCGTGGCAATGACAAACACAATATTTTAGGAGTATTCGAAGACCTGCAGATGCTCAGTTACGACGAACATGTCCCACTTGTACTATTTTGCAACGATGATAGAAATATAGGCAGCAATTACACCGAAGCCATCAGTTTCCGTCTGAAGGATGGAGTCGACGAAGATGCCTTCCGAAAAAAGTTCGAAACAGAAATTGCACCTAAATACACCCATGCGAACTACT
>JAFYLO010000012.1 GCA_017557045.1 Bacteroidaceae bacterium
ACAGGTATGTCGGGTGTGCTCTTCAAACAGCTCGGTTGGATGATGTGTATCATCATGGTGGTGTCTACCATCGGTGCGCTCACAATCATTCCCATGCTCTGCTCACAGATGCTCCGTTTGCAGAAGAAACAGAGCAAGTTCTTCATCAAGTTCTACACACCCATCCAGAAGATGCTCGACGGCCTCGATGTATGGTATGCCAAACGCATCGACTGGGCTGTACGCCATCGTTGGACAGTCATTATAGCTTGTTTCAGCTTCTTCGGAGCCAGCTTATTCTGCTTCCCCTTGATAAAGAGCGAATTCTTCCCCGCAAACGACAACGGTCGTGTAGGTATCACCATCGAACTTCCTATCGGTACACGTGTAGAAATTGCAAGAGAACTCTCTCTTGGTCTTACAAAGAAGTGGATGGAGCGCTATGGCGACGACATCAACGCATGTAACTTCCGTGTAGGTCAGGCCGATGAGGACAACACCTTCGCTGCCATCCAGTCGAACGGTTCACACATCATCAGCTTCAACATTTCGCTTGTTCCCTCTGACCAGCGCGAAAGAAAACTCGATGCCATCTGCGACGAAATGCGTATGGATCTCAAGCAGATACCCGAGATTGCCAAATATATTGTAAACATGGGTGGCGGCTCAGGCGGAATGGGTGGTCAGAGTATGGCTTCGTTCGAAATCTACGGATACGACATGGCTGCAACCGACAAACTCTCCAATGCTCTTGCCGATTCGCTCCGCGCATGGGAGAATGTAACACAGGTGAACATCAGCCGAAGCGACTATCAGCCTGAATATCAGGTGGAATTCGACCGCGAGAAGCTTGCTATGCACGGACTCAACCTCAGCACTGCTGCTACATACCTCCGCAACCGTTACAACGGTTCGCTCGCAACATACTTCCGCGAGGATGGTGACGAGTATGATGTAAGAGTGCGCTACGAACCTACAAGCCGTACATCTATCGAGGATATCGAGAATATCGTTCTTTACACAAACAGTGGTAAGGGTGTGCGCGTGAAAGACCTCGGTAAGGTTGTAATACGCGAGACACCTCCTACCATCGAGCGTAAGGACCGTGAACGTATCGTAACAGTAGACGCTGTACTCAAGGCCGGTGTTGTGTTGAGCGACGGTGTTGAATACGGTAACAAGATAATCGACAAACTCGATATTCCCGCAGGTGTAACAGTGCAGATTGCCGGTACTTATGAGGATCAGCAGGAGTCTAACAGAGACCTCGGAACACTTGCCATCCTCATCCTTATCCTTGTGTTCATTGTGATGGCTGCACAGTTCGAGTCAATGACATACCCCTTCATCATCATCCTCTCCGTACCCTTCGGATTGAGTGGTATCCTTATTGCTCTTGCACTCACAGGCACAACAATGAACGTGATGTCAATCCTCGGTGGTGTGATGCTTATCGGTATCGTGGTTAAGAACGGTATCGTGCTCATCGACTACACCATGCTGCTGCGCGAGCGTGGACTCGGACTTATCCAGGCTTCGGTACGTGCCGGCAAGAGCCGTCTCCGTCCTGTGCTCATGACAACCCTCACAACCATCCTTGGTATGGTGCCTATGGCTGTCAGCCAGGGTGTAGGTGCCGAAATGTGGCGTCCCCTCGGTGTGTCGGTTATCGGTGGTCTTACAATCTCTACCATCATGACCTTGATATATGTACCCGTAATGTACTGTATCTTCGGTGGTAACGGTATCATCGTGAAGCGTCGCAAGATTCGTGCACAGCGCGAACTGAACGCTTACTGGAAAGAGAATAAGGATGTAGAAATGCTTAAGCATAAGCACTAATAACCAACAAAAGATAATAAGAAAATATGAAAAGTATATTTATAGCATTTGACCAAGCACACAAAGATGCGGTAATATCTTTGTTGGAGCATAACAACTGTCGCGGCTTCTCATTCTTCGAGCAGATGCAGGGACGCGGCAGCAAGACAGGCGATCCGCACTACGGTTCACACGCATGGCCCTCAATGTGTTCGGGTATAATCACCATTGTCGATGACAAACGTGTTGACAATCTGTTGAAAGAACTTAAAGCTCTCGATGAGGATTCAGAGCTTTTGGGATTGAGAGCATTCGTTTGGAATGTAGAGCAGAGTATCTAAAGAATTTGATAGTTAAATAGTCAATCCGTCCGTGTGGAATTTTCCACACGGACGGATTTTTTTTAGTGTGTGCAATGAGTAACTGAAAAAGTTCCTGCCCTTCAAGGGGACATTGCGTAATAAGCAATGTTTGCTTTATGCGAAGCTCGGCTGCGCTCGTTTACAATTGCAAGCAAGCTTGCATTGTACTCGCTGGCATGAGCTTTGCGACGACGAAAATTCGTGCAAATGAGAGCAGAATGTAAACTTGTTTATATTCTGCCGAGTGCAGCCGAATTTAGTAACATTCAAAGCTTTAGCTTTCCTAAGGAGTGCCGAGCTTGCGAGGTCTATTCAAAAACGACAGTTTTTGAAGACGGAGGGGTTTTCCTCGCGTAGTATGGGTTATTGCTGTACGATGGGTAAATAACCCTCTCCGAACTTTGTTACTATTTTCAAAAAGCATTTGTAATATATTCCTCCTCTTGAAGAGGAGGTGGCTTCGAAAAACGAAGTTTTTTGAAGACGGAGGAGTTCTCTTCTCATCGCATGCTTTTTTGCTCTACGATAGATTTTAGAACTCCCTCCGAACTTTTTCTTGAAAAAAGTTCTCGTCCCCCTTTAAGAGGGACAGCTTTTTTAAGTTTCTTATTTTAAAGAGATTAGCAAAATATAAAAACTGAAAGATATGTCCAAAGATTAGCTTAAAGTGGGACAACTTTTCAAGTTGCTTATTTCCACCGACATTGCAATGCAATGTTGTATTTTAGGTAATATATTTGATAATCATTATTTCAAATAATAACACTGTTTTTTGGCAATGCGTTGATAACCAATGGTGTATATTTGTGTATATTTTAAAGGGCTGTTTGAATTTTGCAAAATTCAAACAGCCCCTTATCCCGCGCTAATACCTCATCTTGATATAATCATAAGATTGGTCATGGCCTGCTCGTCGCCCATCATGGCAGCCTCTGTAAAGGCTTTTTGGGCAGCACCACGCTTATGGCGGCGATACTCAATCACTCCCATCAGGTTCAGTGCGCGGGCATCGTCGCTGTATTGTTGCAGTTCGTCGAGCATCGCAGCGTAGTCGGGCGTATCGTTGGTGGCAAGCTCATTCACAATCCTGTTGAGCTTAGGGGCAATGGTGTC
>JAFYLO010000118.1 GCA_017557045.1 Bacteroidaceae bacterium
CTGCTGACCCTGTCCCTCATTGTTCTGCTCCATGCGAGCCTCATCATAGGCAGTCTTATAAAGATTATCCTTTGACTTACAAGATACCATCACCAAAGCCGAGCACAATGCAACGGCAACAAAAAACATTTTTCTCATAGTTGCTAATATTTTATTCTATTTTTTAATATTTTATTCTAAATATTTTGCAAAGATAGCAACAAGCGAGCGAGAAATATCAAGTTTACTTGAATATTTTTCACAGCAAGCGCAGAAATATCTTTGAATGGTAGCTCAAAAATAGCTATAAATAGAGGTTAAATCAATTTTTGTAACCCATTTTAACAAAAAGTCGTAGTTATTAATAGTTTTACGACTACAGTACCGATTTTAAAATTATCTTTGTAGGAAGTTACACAATAAGCTAATAAAAACATACAAAATGAAGAGACTATTTCTGATGGCAGTTTCACTCATTGCAATTGCCTCTTGTTCAACAACAAGAAATATTGAAAAAGCCGAAGAAATCACACAGCTGCAGGTAAGCTACAGCGATTATTTCACAGGCAAGACCATGCGTTACGATTTTCATCACGCAGGTGACTACAACAACGAGTACTACTATTTCGACAAGCTCATACGCGAAGGCGAATGGGCTGGTTCGCATGTATCGCTCATCAATCCGTTCGACTATGGAGAACAGCATTTTAGGATACTGGATGCCACAAGCGGCAAGGTCATCTACAAGAACAACTACTGCACTCTTTTCAACGAGTGGCAAACAACCCCCGAGGCCGTTACAACAGCCCGTTCATTCCCCGAAAGTGTGATATTCCCCGAGCCAAAAAACGATTTTGTGATTGAGTTCTATGCCCGCAACAAGGAGAGCAAAGTATGGGAGAAAAAGCAATCACACAAGGTTTGTGTAAATGATTTCAACATCAACCCAAGCCACAACAATTTTGAGAGCATCGATAGACACATAGGCGGTGACATTGCACACAGTTTCGATATTGTACTGTTGCCCGACGGTTTCACCGAGGCCGAAAAGGAGAAGTTCATTGAGGCATGCCACACATGGAGCGCTGCGCTCTTCTCGTATGCTCCATTCACCCAAAACGGACATCGCATAAATATACGCGCAGTATGGGCACCATCACAGGATAGCGGAATAAGCATACCAGGCACTGGCGAATGGAAGAACACTCTTCTTGAGTGCCGTTTCTATACCTTCAACAGCGAGCGCTACCAGATGACCGAGGAGTTCCAAAAAGTGCGCGATGTAGCCGCAGCTGTACCATATGAGAGCATTTTCATCCTTACCAATACCGACAAGTATGGCGGTGGCGGCATATACAACCACTATGGTCTTGGCTCGGCAGGCAAGACTGGACGGACTGGCGAGGTATACGTTCATGAGTTCGGTCACTCGCTCATGGGATTGGGCGATGAGTACATCGAAAAAGGCAACACCGTGAGCGCGCTCTACCCCGAAGGAGTCGAGCCATGGGAAGCAAACCTTACACGTTTTGTCGATTTCAACGGCAAATGGGAGAACAGAATTTCCAAGGAGACCCCAATTCCAACACCACGCATAGAGGGTTCAACAGCCGAGGAGTGGGTGATTGGCGCATACGAGGGTGGCGGTTATCTCGAGAAAGGCATATACCGCGGCTGGCCAGAATGCATGATGAAGGCACTTACCGATTTCTGCCCTGTGTGCCAAGAGGCCATTACAAAATACCTTGACTACTTGTGTAAATAAATAAAATATAAGAAGAGTGGATGCCCACGGGCATCCACTTTTCTTATGCAATGCTTTCCTGCGATGCAAGCTCATTAATCAACATATCGGATTTCTGTTTTTCGGCCTGAGCCGTCCACAAACTGAACAGGATATTTCGCTGAATCGAAAGTCCACTCCCCTTCAAGATATTTTGAATTACCTTTTTCATCCTTTACAACGTTTCCTTTACTATCTCTTGAGAGCATTGCAATTGGCAGATAGTTGCTCGAAGCACCCATCATTCCGAATGCAGTCAACTGATAAGGCGCATAGTATTCTGTTTTGAGCACATCAATACCTCTCTCTATTCCCCAATAGCCGAAATATCCCGAGAAGTCGAAGTTTGTATTGTTCTTAGTTCCTGAATACATGTACTCCTTGCTGCGGTCGAGCATCAAAGAATCGGACGCTGCATCCATCTGGTAACGCACAACATAACCTATCACATTGCCTCTCTCATCACGTTTTGGTTCATAGATGGAGCCACCATCGGCATACGCCAACTTCAACTGGGTAAAGGAGTAGGTAAGGTCTATTGTAGCCATCTTGGCAATAGTTCCGTTCTCGTTGAATAATCCCTGGTCCTTACCACTGTTGATAGTATTCCAAGATGGCATATCGGGATACTCCTTTGAGATACTGTACTCTACATGGAACTTATCGCCATAGAAATAGTAATTGGCCTTTGAAGTGATATTGCACAGATAGTAATATGTACGATTCTCAAATGAGACTGCTCTATAATGCACAATATTGGAGTTAATCTCTTTTATTCTTCCCTGTGCATCGTAGCTGAAATTGTGCTCCCATGAATAGTCACGACCATTGACATTGTTAGTAGTCTTCACTTGAGCTACCATTCTGCGGCCAGGCACTGGTTCGTAGAGAGAGACTGCGGTATCGGGATTATAATCCTCACTATCGCTACAAGCTGCTATGGTAACAGCAAATAGAGAAAAAATAATGAACTTGAACAGGTTTTTCATAATGCTAAATATTTCCTTACAATCGCGAAGATAGAGTAAATCTTCTGCATACACAAAAATTTTAGGTTAATTAGGCTTTGTTTAATATCACGGTATATAATCAAGCCGATAAATAAAGCACAACCACGGGCTGTTCTTATTTGTTATTATACCGACATATAAATAACCGTAACCATGGCATTCATTGATTATTATAAGGTTTTGGGTGTGAGCAATAGCGCTACACAAAGCGAGATTAAGAAGGCTTACCACAAGCTTACCAAGCTATACCACCCCGACAAGAACAGCAATTCAACCGAAGCGAACACCAGGTATCAGGAGATTAACGAGGCGTACCATGTTCTTAATGACCCCGAGAGGCGCAAGAAGTACGACACCTACGGCGAGCATTGGAGGAGTGCCGATGAGTTCGAGTCGCAGCGCCGTGAATACAGGAACAGTGACGGCGGATTTAATTTTGGTGGGTTCGGCGGATTCGGTGAATTCAGCCACGGCAGTGACAACACAAGCGGGTTCAGCGACTTCTTCGAAGAACTTTTCGGAAGAAGAGCATCCTACTCATCGCGCAACATGAAAGGAGAGGATATACAGGCCGTCCTGAGTATACCGCTTCGCGACGCCGCCACTACCCACAAGCAGACATTCAGTATAAACGGCGAGAATATAAGGATAACAGTTCCAGCTGGCATTGCAGACGGGCAGAAGATACGTCTCAAAGGACGCGGCAAGGCTTTGAGCCCCAACAGCGAACGCGGAGACCTATACATAACGTTCCGCATAGAGCCCGATGAGGTGTTTACCCGCAAAGGCAACGACCTGTATACAACAATAAATAGCGACATCTACACCATGATGCTTGGAGGAGAGATTACCCTCCCCACCATGCAGGGCGATGTAAGAATGAGCATAAAGCCTGGAACGCAACCCGACAGCACCATGCGACTGCGAGGGAAGGGATTTCCTGTTTACAAAAAAGAGGGCACATTTGGTGACCTCTATGTATGTATAAAGGCAGTACTTCCATCGCTTAACGAAAAGCAGAAAGAGATGCTGAAAAAGATAAGGGATGAGGAATAAAAAAACAAGATGATGCCCTGTGTTGCCGTCATTAATTACTCAGCACAACATAAGCATTGAGATAAAGCGCAAACAGCAGCCACAGCGCATAAGGGATATTCATATAGGCTGCAGCATGGCTCTGCATGTATGCTACGGCCATATACAGAACGACGGTCACAAACAGCAGTGTAAGCACGACAAGGGCTATAACAGGTGCTTGCATTCCAAAAAACGCCACACTCCATATCATATTCAGGCC
>JAFYLO010000119.1 GCA_017557045.1 Bacteroidaceae bacterium
ACTTTCTTTTTAGCATATTTTTCACCATGTTCTGCAGCTTTTTTCATCCAATAAAACAGACGTTCCAGTAGTAAAGCCTTAGTAGAACATCCATACTCATACAAAGCAACAATGAATCCTATATGGTCTTTATCAATAGCAACAGCCCTTTCAAACCAAGCGTCGGCTTTGTCAAAATTTTCTTGATAAAAATACTCTCTGCCAATCTCAAAGCATTCTCCACAACTCCAATTAACCTTTGCCAACCACTCTTCAGCCTTATCGTAATCTTTATTTTTCAAGTAATACAACCCAAGCTGATACACAGCATCTTCATTGTTCTGTATAGCTAGCTCCTCGAGCAAGGCCTTTCCCTTTTCAACATTCTCGTGCCACAGGTGATAAATCCCAAGATTATATTTCGATGCATCATCGCCCAGACAGCAAGCCTTTTCCATACACTCCTTATACTTATCCATATCTGCATAAGAACCGCTGTAGTACAAATCTGCCAAAACCCGTAATCCTTTTATATCGTTCTGCTCTGCCGCCTTTTCTGCCCAGAACAGAGCCTTTTTCAAATCCTTGCCTATTTTCTTTCCCCAATAATACATATCGGCAACCAGACTTTGTGCCGGAACATATCCCTGTTCCGCAGCAACCAAGCACCACTCAAAAGCAAACTTATAGTTGCGTCGTAGAGTTTCATTACCCTTATAATAAAGACATCCTAACTCAAATTGCGCCTCGGCATCGCCGGCAGCAGCACGTTGTTTAAGTTCATCGATGTTCATAGTATCAATATTTATCTATTATTGTAAATGAGATTTCTTAGAAATGAGCGTTTTTATTCTATTTCACGTTTGAAAGTATACCAAATAGTCTCTGTATATGTATCACCATCATCGTCAATAGCATTGTCACCGGCTGCTGTTACAAGTTCCCAACCTTTTTTACCTAAGGCGTTGAATGTTTCATCAATGCCATCATATCCCCAGTCTGTATTAACTCTAATAGTCTTGTACTCAAACTTCTTCATAATTATTAGAAGCTGTTTAAATTTTATTGAAAAATCTTTTTATGTAAAAGTGTAATTTATTATAAATCAGTAGGTTAATTGAAGTATTATTCGTAACTTTATGAGTACCAATCAATTAAAGCTATGGAACAATACTCAACCAACCTTACTGATAAACAGTGGCAAGTTATAGAAAATATCATTAATCCACAAAAAAGAAAACGAAAATATTCTCTTCGAGGCATTATGGATGCAATATTCTACACTCTTAAAACCGGTTGCCAATGGCGTATGCTTCCCAAGAATTTTGCACCTTGGCAAAGTGTTTATTATTACTTCTGCAAATGGAAGAACGAAGGAGTAATAGAAGAGCTACTTGATATCATTCGTGCAAAAGTCAGAAAAATTTCAGGCAGGGAAGAATCGCCGAGCCTTGGCATTATTGATTCAAGAAGTGTTAAGACTTCTCATCATGTAGATACGGTAAGAGGCCTTGATGGAAATAAGAAAATAAAAGGAAGAAAACAGCATATAATCGTTGATACTCAAGGAAATCCTATGTCAATTAAAGTTCATGAAGCAAATATCCATGTCAGCAAAGGAGCACCCCTGTCCATCCGCATTTATAATGCGGATGTATTGAGTATTAGCATTTGCAATGCGCTTACATCTGATAATCCAATTAAAGCAGCATAAGCGGAAATAGATTCGTATATTCGGGATGATTTCAGTTCCTGCAATATTGTTGTGGGTATAATCAATCTTTTACGGAAAGCCTATTGTGTAAATATCTTCGCGTTTAAGCGCATCGCAGATGCTTATACTCAATCCTTCGCGTTGCAAACGCGAAGGGGCGGGGCAAACCCTCTGCTCAGCGCGTACTCTTTGCAAGAGCATACTAATGTCTGCGTAGTGTATAACTGTGGGGATAGTTTCCTTGCAGGTATATTTAAACAGAAAGATTCCCATTACTGATTGGTTCAGTATGGGAATCTTTCTGTTTTTTCAGAGTGACCTGAGGTAATTTGAGTTGATTTATTTACTATAGTTAAATAAAAACGATTGTTTTTGTTTGGTGGTGATAAATAAATGCATATCTTTGCAACAGAATCGATATTAGAGTATCTTGTATGAACAAAGATGTATTTAAGACTTTAATAGTTGAAGGACAGGAAGAATTGCAAGAAGTGGAGTTATATCAGCGCCCCTTTGAGTTTGAAGAGGAAGGACGCTATGTATTGGTGGGTATCAGGCAAGCGGGAAAGTCTTATTTGCTATATCAACGCGCCAAACAATTGATGTTGCAGGGACATGGCGTGAAAGATATGATATACATCAACTTTAACGACGAACGCCTGCTGGGCATGACTGCCGATGACTTTGACCTTATCTTGCAAGCCTATAATAGCATATATCCGGGCAAGCCTATCTTGTTCTTCGACGAGATACAGAACATAAGCGGATGGGAGCACTTTGCCCGCCGATTGGCTAACCAGAAATATAGAGTGTACATCACAGGCAGCAATGCCAAGATGTTGAGCCGCGATATTGCCACCACCTTAGGGGCACGATACTTTGACGAGAAGATATTCCCCTATTCGTTCCGCGAATATATGGAGGCTCAAGGCGTATCACTCGGCAAGGAGTGGATGTATGGCAAGCAAAGGAATACCGTGCAGCAGATGATGAACACCTATTTCCGTTGGGGTGGATTCCCCGAACTGCTCATGTATCGCAATAAGCGACATTGGCTCAATGGCTTGTATGAGAAAATAATATTGGGCGATGTGATACAGCGCAATGGTATCAAGAACGAACAAGCGCTGCGACTTGCCGTCAAACGACTGGCCGAGAATGTGAAGCAACCTACAGCCTACAACCGTTTGGCCAATATGGTGAAGAGCACCGGTGTGTCTACCAATACTGCCTCCATCATAGACTATATCAGATTGACCAAAGAGGCCTGCCTTATATTCTCTATCGACAACTATGCTTCTAAATTTGTTGAGAAAGAGACCGTAAAGAAGCATTATTTTACCGACAATGGGTTGCTGAGTATATTCTTGACGAATCAAGACACTTCTCTGTTGGAGAACCTTTGTGCGATAGCTTTATATAAGAAATATGCGAGTGATGATGAACCTCGCCTATATTATTATAACAAGAATGTAGAGGTTGATTTCTATATACCAGAAGAAGAAATGGCTATACAAGCTTCATATACTCTCTGCGATGAGGAAACCCGAAAGCGCGAGGTGGGAGCACTCGTGGCGTTGCATAAGTTGCACCAGCTTAAAAAAGCAGTAATTGTTACTTACGACGAAGAGGATACTTTAGTTATAAATGGCTTGAAAATCGAGGTAATTCCTATATGGAAGTGGCTGCTTGCTTCCGAGATGCGGTAGCTTAGAATTTCAGTTCTTCGCCCAAATTCTCCAAGCGCCCCTGTCCATCCGCATTTATAATGCGGATGTATTGAGTATAAGCATTTGCAATGCGTTTGCATCTGATAATCCAATTGAACCAGCATAAGCGGAGACAGATCCGTTTATTCGGGACAATTTCAGTTCCTGCAATATTGTTGTGGATATAATCAATCTTTTACAGAAAGCCTATTGTGTAAATATTTTCGCGTTTAAGCGCATCGCAGATGCTTATACTCGTCCCTTTGGAAGGGACGGGGAAAAACTCTGTTAAATAAGCCGAAATGAAGGGAGCAAATATAGAATAATTTTTCAAGAAAATTCAAACTGCTTCTTAATACTGTTCTGTTATTATCTCATTTCTTGTTATTTCTTTGTTGCTTTTTCTTATATTGCTGATTATTAAATATATAAGGCTTCAAAGGGATAAAAGAAGGAAAATTTTCGACCACTCAGAGTGCATTATGTGTGTTAAAAAGTGAGATAATGCACGATTTGTGGTCAAAAACTTTGGTTTTGGAAAGAAAAGAGTTACATTTGCGATAGAAAAACAGCAGTGATATGAATGAATTGATTGGAAGAAAAAGGGAGTGTGCCGAGCTTGCACGTTGCGTAGAGTCGGATAGGTCGGAACTTGTGATTGTCTATGGCCGCCGTCGTGTGGGAAAGACTTTCTTGATAGAGGAGTTTTTCAACAGACAATTCGACTTCAGATATGTTGGTGCTCACGGTATGACCACTCGCCGTCAGCTTCGCAACTTCGCTCACGTTCTTGGTTCATATTCCAAGCAGAAATACGATTTCAAGGACTGGGACGAGGCGTTCTACGCTTTTGAAGATTATCTTGCGGAGTTGCCTGCAGACAGAAAGCTAATCGTGTTTATCGACGAGATGCCATGGATGGATTCGGGACGTTCAAACTTTGTCAGCGCATTGGAGAACTTCTGGAACGGTTGGGCTATGACCCGCCGCAATATTATGCTTATTGCAACAGGGTCCGCTACTTCGTGGATGAGGGATAAACTTGTGGCAAATAAAGGCGGTCTGCACGCACGCATCACAGCAAGAATACATATTGCGCCTTTCACATTGCAAGAGACAGAGCAGTATCTTGAACGTAGAAATATAGAATGGGACAGATACCATATTACCCAAGCATATATGCTTCTTGGTGGCGTGCCATTTTATTACAGCCTTTTATCACCGACATTGAGTCTTGCCCAAAATGTCGACGAACTCTTCTTTGGTAATGATGCTACTCTAAAGGCTGAGTTTGACGAGCTATATACTGCGCTATTCTACAATGCCGACCAATATCTCGCAGTTGTAAAATTGCTCAGCGAGAACAAGCGTGGTCTTACCTGTGCTGAAATAGCTAAGGCTTTGAATTTTAATGGCGGTAAAATTTCCTCAATTATAAAGAATCTTGAACGAAGCGATATTATAGAACAGTGGCGTCAGTTTGGAAATAAGAAACGCGGTACAGTCTATCGTTTGACCGACTTCTATACTTTATTCTTCTACAAATTCGTTGAGTCGAACCACTCAAAGGATGCAAACTGGTGGAGCAACAACCTGAATACCCGTAGTATAGAGTCGTGGATGGGTAATTGTTTCGAATTGGTCTGCATGAAACACCACGCACAAATCAAGGAGGCATTGGGAATAAGAGGTATGTCTACGGAAATATCCACATGGCAGGTTCTTCCCAATGAGGCTGAGAATACACAGGGTGCACAGATTGATATGATTATCGAACGTGCTGACAGAATCATTCATTTGTGTGAAATGAAGTTCTCTCAGGATGTTTACCATATAACCAAAGAATACGACAAACATATACGCGAGCGCGCAGGACTGTTCAAGTATGTTACCGGCACCAAGAAAACAGTTGTAAATACATTCGTTACAACTTACGGCGTTGCCAATGGAAAGTATCGTAGTATAGTTCATTCCGATGTTGTTCTTGACGACCTTTTCCAAGCATAATTCTCGCTAATTGAATAAAAAAAGAAACCACTTTGCCGCAGTCTTTTCAGCTGTAGCTTGGTGGTTTAATAGTTTGGTGCGTTCATCAAATGGGACTAAAGCCTCAATGATTACTGATACCTCTTCTATTCTTCCAATAAGACCGAGACGCTCTTCGCCCTTTCTCAATCTTACCAGGTATATTTTATTGATTTTTTAGTTGCCCCGGTCCATCCGCATTTATAATGCGGATGTATTGAGTGTTAGCATTTGCAATGCGCTTACATCTGATAATCCAATTGAACCTGCATAAGCGGAAACAGATTCGTATATTATTGATAATTTCAGTTCCCACAATATTGTTGTGGGTATAATCAATCTTTTTACAGAAATCCTATTGTGTAAATATCTTCGCGTTTCAGCGCATCACAGATGCTTATACTCAATCCTTCGCGTTGCAAACGCGAAGGGGCGGGTATTGCCTTCGCGGTTAGTGAAAAATTTCTTTGCCATAATTATTCATTTAAGGATTTTACAAAAGCTTCACCTTTTTCTGTCAGTACATAACCGCCTGTCTTTAATGAGCCCTTGTATTCGATTAAATTTAAAGGTTCTGAGGATAGTTGCTTGATAATGCGTTCTAAAGTTGCCTTTGAAACATTTATACTATCTAACAGTGATTTTCGCTTTATTAAAGGATATTTTGAAACAGCCAACAATACAGATTGTGCGTTCTCATTTATAGCCTCATTTATAGCCTCATTTATAGCCTCATTTATATCACCACCTACATTCAAGGCTCCCTCAAATCCTTCTCTACATGGGATTTCAATCAAGAAGTAACTTCTTTCTTCGTTGGTTTCTATCTTGGCGAGATTAGAACCATTTCTTTTTAGTTCATCTTGAATGGTAGGAATTCCAGTACCCCCTGTCCATCCGCATTTATAATGCGGATGGATTGAGTATTATCATTTGCAATGCGCTTACATCTGATAATCCAATTGAACCTGTATAAGCGGAAACAGATTCGTATATTATTGATAATTTCAGTTCCCACAATATTGTTGTGGGTATAATCAATCTTTTTACAGAAATCCTATTGTGTAAATATCTTCGCGTTTCAGCGCATCACAGATGCTTATACTTAATCCTTCGCGTTGCAAACGCGAAAGGGCGGGTGTCATACATCTTTCTCTTAAAACGAATTATATCCACTTCCATAATCTTTAAATTTTAGGCTAAAATAATGTATTTACGCCTCCCCACCAAATTTTTTTTTTGGTTTTGCCGTTTTCCACCAAATTTAGAATTAGTATTTTGCCGTTTTCCACCAAAATAGGTATCTCTAGTGACTTGACTATGACTATCCTTAGAAAAGGTTGACACTTTTTAGAGCGGTTAACTAATAGAGTTTACATTACAACTGAAACGGTTTACATCAGCCTCTTCGGTGAACTGTTTTAATTTGTACTAGACCTGATTCAGTTTACAATGTCATTTTCATCTGGTCGGGCTTCGCTTTCTCACGGAAGGGCATAGGACTATCAAATAGAAAGAAAAGCCAATCACCTCCTATAGCTCTTGCAGCTTCCATCCGGCAACACCACCTCCACACTCATTCCTTTTGGAATTTTCAGTTTTACGTTCGGCGTGCCTTTACGGTTGTCAATCTTCACTTTCAACTTGCCTATGGGAGTATCTATTGTGGCGGCTGCTCTCTGAAGGTAGCCCATGCGTGGTTCTATCCTCACAGTGCGGAATCCCGGCGATGTCGGTACTATGCCGCATATCTGTTGGCTCAGTATGGTCAGAGGACCTCCGCTCCATGCGTGGTTGATTGTTCCGCCGCCGTAGCCCTCGCTGCCTATGCCCCAACCTTCGAACAGGGTGGAGTAGTCGTGGGAGAGCATATTACTGTAGCGGCTCTTCATCCTGTCGAGCGCCTGAGTGTGGCGGCCCATAATGCAAAGTGCTTCGAGCACATATTTTTCCATATAGGGGCTTGCGTGGCGCTCCTTTTCGAGCACTGCTGCAATGGCGGGGTATTTATCCTTGCTTGCAAGGCCCGAAAGTACCGCCATTGCCTGTGTGCGGTCGTCGGTGGCTCTTTTGTAGGCTGGGCTGCGATAGGCCTCCCCGTTCCAGAAGCGGCGGTCGAATGAGTCGCGCATCTTCTGCATCATTGTTTCGCACAATTTCTCGTCGTCGCTCTTGCCAAGCATTCGTGCAAACTCCTTTTCGGCTTTTAGGGCAAGATAGTACCAGCAGCTTGTCAGTGCTTCGAGGTCGATGTTCGTACCCCAATCGCCCCAACTCCATTCGCCGTGGCGCACTATTGCAAGGCCATCGCTGTCTGTCTGCCACACCTCGTGCAGATAGCGGTGGAGACCGTCGTATATCTGTGGTACGAAACTGCTGTCGCCGCTGTAGAAGTATTGGGTGTAGAATCCGTACCAACCTACCGATGCGAGCATCTGAAGCGGCAACTCCTTGTTCCAGTTGCTTGAAGGGACGGGTGAGAAGATTGTTCCATCCTTGCGCTGCCAATTCATAAGTTCGAGGATTCCTTTTCTTGCCAGTTTGTGCGACGATGGCGAGAGGGCATAGAATGCTTCGCCAAGCTCGTTGACCTCGTCGCCCCACCACTGTGCGCGTTCGCGGTCGGGGCAGTCCATGTAGTTATCGCGCATGGTTATGTAGAGGGTGCGTGCCGAGCGCTTCCACAGTTCATTAAGGAATGCATCGTCGCAGCTGAACGAGCCGCTGAATTCTGTGTTGTAGCCTGTTTCGCGGAATTTAACGCTGAGTACCTTAACCCCTTCGGGGATTATGTAGCGCACCTCGTGCCCGTTCATCCATCCGTAACTTTCGTACTCCTGACGGCCGTCGCGTGTGATATATTCGGCGCGTACATTGTTGTCGGAACCGCCACGGTAGTTGTCGGTCATTATCTGCACCATTTTGCCTGCCGGGGATTCTACTTTTATATAAGGTGTCATCTGGCAGTTATAGGGTAGACGGCAATAGAGTGTGTCGCCTTTTGCCGAACTTCTTACTTGCGTGTAGTCGCGCAGTCCATAGTCTTTCCACAAGGGAATGGGGCGCTCTGTCATTTGTCCGAAGGGCTTTTCGCCGGCTGTGGCAAGGATTGTTGCTTGCTGCATTTTGCTGTCGTCGTAGTCCGGTTGTTGCCATCCGGCAGGGGCGAGCCGTGCATCGAAGCGTATGTTGCTTTCGGGCAGGCGGAAGTTGGGATGCGGAGCATCCGTGTCTTTGTATGCGCGGTTGACGGCGGCTTTCCAATCGTAGCCGCTGTTTATCTGTGTGCCGTCAATGGTTGCTTCGAAGTATAGTCCCGCCTTTCCGCTGTCGTCGTGGCTGAACGACGGTTTTCCGAAGTACCATGTGAGCAGGGCGATTGTATTTTCCCCCTTTTTGAGATGTTGGCTTATGTCAACTGCATCGTAGTAGCAGTCGCCTGGGGCGGGGCCGCGCTTCAGACTGCCTTCGAATAAGGCGGGGCGGCCGTTTATCCACAGCCAATATTTGCTGTCGGCTGCAATGTATGCGACTGCTTCGTCGGGGCGCTTGTCGAGAGTGAAATTTTTGCGGAAAATCTGCCATGTATTCGCATTGTGGGCGCAGTCGGGTGCGCTTATCCATTTTGCTGTTCCTTTGAACGCGGCAAATGTGCTTGCTGTGATAGCAAGCAGGCATATTATGCTCAGTAGTGCTCTTTTCATAGTATTTCAATAGTTTTTTGAAGACGGAGGAACTTGAAATATCTGCTGAATATTCTATCTCCCTATTATCAAAAACCGTTTGTGAGAAAATCGAATGCGTCGTAAATATCCAATCGCGAAACCTCTTTGGTTACAATGTTGCCTACATCCTCGAAGAGTGGCAGGGTAGCGTGTTTCTCGGTCGTCAGACGGGCATACAGCCTTTCGTAGTGTGTGCAGTCGAACGATGGCAATGTGATATTTTCGCGCAGAAAAGTTATCGAGGAACGCATCAATGCCTGCGGAAAGCCGCAATGAAGCACGGAAAGATAGAGTGTAGCAATAAGCGATAGGGCGCGCAGGCTGTCATTGCCGGCCTCTTCGGCGAAATAGTCGAGGAACATCTTGTCAAGCGGAAAATAGTAATCGCATTTGGGCACATCAACGGCGAAAAGATTGCTCGAAAAGCAATCTTTTCTACCCATAAGTGCTGCCAAAAGATTATCTACAGCCTGCATGATTATTACCAGCCGCCACCGGGAAGATTGGTTGCATTGTATCCCTCGTCTCTTCTGTTGAACATCCCGGCGGGAGGAGGCGGGAATTTGCCTGCGCCTGCAAGGAATTTCTCCTTTATGCTGTCGGGAAGGTTCTTGGGATCGAATCCCGGAGGTGGCATCATTCCCGGAGCACCGCCCGCGTGGGGAGGAGGCATCATGCCGGGAGCGCCACCGCCGGGAGGGGGAGGCATCATGCCGGGAGCGCCGCCGGGAGGAGGAGGCATCATTCCCGGACGGAATTTCGTGGTATCAATGCCGAGTGTTTCGCTCTTGCCCTCTGCATCAACATTGGTCACGATACCTGCAAGCGCCACTTTTATGGCTGCGTCGGTGGTGCACTCTCCCGATGCGTATACTCCGCAACCGAGACTGCTACCATCGATGAGAGTGTCGCTCATTGTGAGCATATATCCATTGCCTTCTGAAAGCATGGGTGTGGAAATTACCGCAGCACCTTTCTCTATTGTGCGGGGCAGCTTGTACGACAATATAAGCTTGCCGCCTGCATCGCACAGGTTCATATATTTGCCGCGCTGCAGCTCTATGCCGCTCCATGCAACCGCAGGCTGGGTAGTCTGTTCGCCGCGAGGAACATTGGGCGAGCGTCCCATCATGCCGCCGATGGTGACGATGGTTCCGCCTGTGACGCTGTAGTTCGCATCGAAGTCGCAGTCGATTCCCTGTTCGGGGATGCCGCAGCCGTTGGCTACGAGCAGGCCGCCATTGACTGTTACCTTGTAGTTGCTGTCGATGCCGTCGTTAGATGCCGAATAGGCATACACTCTTCCGCCGTTCATCGCAAAGCTGTTGCCGCTGTTGACTGCATCGTCTGTGGCGTAGACATATACCGAGGCATCGCCGCCGATAACTATGTCGGACTTAGACTCGATGCCCTCGCAACGTTCGCCGTTGCCAAAGACAAGCACCTCGACCTTGCCGCCGTTAATGGCTATAGCGCTGTCGCATTTTATACCCTTTGCTGAGGCGTGTGCATCAACTATCGATTGGTGTATGATGTCGTCGCCGAAATTACGTACAAGCATTATGCCGCCATCCATCTGCATCTTGCCGTTGCAGTTGATGCCTTTGCCTGCCGTAGCATGGTTTTCGAGGTTCATGTAACCGCCGCGCATATACATTGCCATGTCGCACTTGATACACGCCGACGAGCTATAGTCGCTCTTCTTGGGCGAGAAGACTGCACCACCCTCGGTGAGCACCGACAGTGCTCCGTCGAACATATACACCGATTGCTTGGCATTGAATCCGCGTCCCGCATCGCCTTTTGCCTTTATGCTTACATTGCCGCCGTACATGTAGATGTTGGTCGACTGCACTCCGTCGCCCTTCTCGCCTGTGGATGAGAGAAGAGCATTGCCGTCGATGAAAAGCACATTTCCGCGCTTCGATTTTATTGCATCCTTTACAGAGGTTATTTTTATGTTGCCATTGAGTATGGCAATGCCTCCCACTGCCGAAATACCATCGCGGCGGGAATTTTCAACCTCAAGCTGTATGCCGTTTACAATCACGCGCCCTGTGCCGTAGAGAGCGTTGCGACGGCTGCCGCAGAGCGAAAGGTTTCCTCCACCGTAGAGGACAACGTCGCCTGCAACGGATAGAGCAGCCGCATTCTTTACTGTATCCATGCCGGCAGGAATATCCACAATGAAATTATGCGCATTGCCTGCGCACTGCATGAATGCAACCTCGCCGCAGGCAATCTGCAACGGTGCCAACCCTTTGCACGATAGTGCTACACCTGAAAGTGTAACAAGTACGCTACTATCGCTCACCACAGAGAAATAACCGTTGTCGCTGCGTCCTGAGAGACGGAACTCCACTCCCGGAATGCGCGAAACGAATCTCATACCCTTGCCGTCGCTCTTCACCGATACTCCTTCGGGAAGTTTGGAGCATTGCACACTGCCGTCCTTGAATGTAACTGTAACAAGTTTGTCGAAGGCTGCATTGTCGGGGGTGTACTTCTTGTCGAGCAAAGGCTTCTCGCCGGGGATGCTGTCAAGCACATTGTATCGTGTAATTGCACGCGGGGCGGGAGCCTCAGTGCATGAGAGTGCAAGCCCTGCGAGCAGCAGGCTGCAAAGAAAAGTTGATAGTAAATTCTTCATGTTGTAAAATAAAGCGGAACTGTTTGAGACATTTGTAGAAACAGATTACATCCCAAACAGTTCCGATAAGCAGTGGTTTATAATTTAGAAACTGTTTGAATTTTCTTGAAAAATAATTCTATACTTGCGCCTTTCATTTCGGCTTATTTGAGTCTATTCCGGCATCTTTTCTTTCTTATTTTTTGGAAATAGCCCGCTATTCCCTGCAAAATGCGAAAGAAAATCTACTCGAAATACCTCTCAAATAATTCCGAAATAAAATTCAAACAGTTTCTTATTATTTCGCAGACAACATTTCGTGCATCGAAGCAGCTGCCTTGCGGCCGTCACCCATTGCAAGAATTACGGTTGCACCACCGCGAACGATGTCGCCACCTGCAAAAATTGTAGGAATTGACGACTGCATCTTCTCGTTGACAGCAATAGTGTTCTTGCGGCCAAGTTCGAGTCCTTCAACCGAAGTGGGAACAAGGGGATTGGGCGACACACCAACGCTGACAACTGCTGTGTCAATGTCGATAGTCTCTATCGCTCCTTCGATGGGCACAGGTGAACGGCGTCCCGATGCGTCGGGCTCGCCAAGCTCCATCTTCTGAAGAACAATCTGTTTCACACAACCATTCTCATCGGCAATATATTCGATGGGGTTGTGAAGTGTGAGGAACTCCACACCCTCCTCCTTGGCATGCTTAACCTCTTCGAGACGCGCAGGCATTTCAGCCTCCGAGCGGCGGTAGATAATCATCGCCTTCTCTGCACCCAGACGAAGCGCTGTTCTTACAGAGTCCATAGCTGTGTTTCCACCGCCCACAACTGCTACGCGCTTGCCTATTCTCATGGGAGTATCGCTTTCGGGGTTCGAAGCATCCATGAGGTTCACGCGGGTAAGATACTCGTTCGACGACATGATGTTGATTGAGTTCTCGCCGGGGATGTTCATGAAGTTGGGCAATCCTGCGCCCGAAGCAACAAACACGCCTTTGAATCCGTCAGCCTCAAGGTCGGCGATTGAGAGAGTCTTTCCGATAACGCAGTCCTTAACGAACTTTACGCCCATCTCTTCGAGGTTGTTTATTTCAACATCCACGATGGCGTTGGGAAGACGGAATTCGGGGATACCATATTTGAGTACACCGCCAATCTCATGCAATGCCTCGAATACGGTTACATCGTATCCTGCCTTTGCCATGTCTCCGGCGAACGAAAGTCCTGCGGGGCCCGAACCTACTACGGCAACCTTAATGCCGTTTGAGGGTGCTACTGCAGGAACAGACATTTCGCCATTCTCGCGTGCATAGTCGGCAGCGAAACGCTCAAGCGCACCGATGGATACTGCCTTCTTGCCCATCTTCAAGTGCATACACTTCGATTCGCACTGTTTCTCCTGAGGACATACGCGACCGCATACAGCGGGGAGTGAACTTGTCATCTTCAGCACCTTTGCTGCCTTGCCAAATTCACCGCGCTCAATATTCTTGATGAACGAGGGAATGTTGATGCTTACGGGGCAACCCTCCATACAGGTGGGGTTTGCACAGTCGAGACAGCGCTGTGCCTCGGTGAGTGCCATCTCCTCGGTCAGTCCACGGTTAACCTCCTCGCGCAATTTTGTTGCGCGGTAAGCGGGGTCGAGCTCAGGCATTGTGCAACGCTCTATGTTTGTTCTGTCTTTGGCTTTGATTTTGCTGCGGAGAGCCACGCGCCACTCGGCATTTCTGTCGATAAGTTCGGCATCCTCGCTCTGTGCGGGTACAGCCTCGCAACCGTGTGCTTCGTTGTATTTCTCAATCTCCTGACGCTCCATGTCCTTGAATGCGGCAAGGCGTTTGAGCATACCGTCGAAGTCTACCTTGTGGCCATCGAATTCGGGACCGTCGACACATACGAATTTTGTCTTTCCGTCGACAGTTACACGGCAGGCACCGCACATACCTGTACCGTCTACCATGATGGTGTTGAGCGATACCTCTGTGGGAATATCATATTTCTTTGTGAGCAGACAAACGAATTTCATCATCACAGCAGGGCCGATGGCGAAACATTTGTCAACCTTTTCGCGTTTGATTACACGCTCCACACCTTCGGTTACAAGACCTTTGTCGCCGTATGAACCGTCGTCGGTCATTATTATAACCTCGTCCGAAACGGCGCGTACCTCCTTTTCGAGAATGATAAGTTCCTTGCTGCGGCCTGCAAGCACCGAGATTACACGGTTGCCCGCCTTCTTCAATGCTGTAGCGATGGGCAACATGGGAGCAACTCCCACACCGCCGCCGGCGCAGACTACCGTTCCGTGGTTCTCGATGTGTGTGGGCTGTCCAAGGGGGCCTACAACATCAAGAATATTGTCGCCTTCGTTAAGTTCACACAAACGGGTTGAACTCAATCCCACCTTCTGCACTACAAGGGTGATTGTGCCCTTTTCGGCATCTGATGCGGCGATTGTCAAGGGTATGCGTTCGCCCTTTTCGGCAATGCGTACAATTACAAAGTTACCTGCGCGGCAGGCGCGTGCTATGAGCGGAGCCTCTACGCAGAGACGGAATACGTTCTGTGAAAATTGCTCTTTTGAAACTATTTTGTACATAACAGTATATGGTAGGTTCTGTAAATTAGTCTATAATATCGAATCCGCAGTAGGGCACAAGTACCTTGGGTATTCTGATGCCCTCCGGAGTCTGGTTGTTCTCAAGGATGGCTGCAACTATGCGGGGAAGCGCAAGTGCCGAGCCGTTAAGAGTGTGGCAAAGCTCTGTCTTTTTGTCGGCAGTGCGGTAGCGGCACTTCAGACGGTTTGCCTGATAAGATTCGAAGTTCGAAACGGAACTTACTTCGAGCCAACGCTCCTGAGCAGCCGAATATACCTCGAAGTCGAATGTGATTGACGAAGTGAAGCTCATGTCGCCGCCACAGAGACGGAGTATTCTGTAGGGAAGTTCGAGTTTCTGCACAAGGCTTTCTACGTGGGCAATCATTTCGTCGAGTGACTGATAAGAGTGTTCGGGAGTGTCGATGCGTACAATCTCCACCTTGTTGAACTGGTGCAGACGGTTGAGACCGCGTACATCCGTGCCATATGAACCGGCCTCGCGGCGGAAGCAGGCAGAGTATGCACAGTTCTTGATGGGCAACGACTTCTCGTCGATAATAACATCGCGGTAGATGTTGGTTACAGGTACCTCGGCTGTGGGGATGAGATAGAAATCGTCCAATTTGCAGTGGTACATCTGTCCCTCTTTGTCGGGCAACTGTCCTGTGCCGTAACCCGAAGCCTCGTTTACAACGTAGGGGGGCTCAATCTCCAAGTATCCTGCGTCGCGTGCCTCGTCGAGGAAGAAGTTTATAAGCGCACGCTGCAGGCGGGCACCTTTGCCTTTATATACGGGGAAGCCGGCGCCTGTAATCTTCACGCCAAGCTCAAAGTCTATAAGGTCGTATTTCTTTGCCAAGTCCCAGTGGGGGAGAGTACCTTCGAAAAGTACGGGCTTTACACCGCCTTCGCGCTCAGTAACATTGTCCTCGGCGCCGTAGCCTTCGGGTACAGTGTCGTTGGGGAGGTTGGGAATTGTGTAGAGAATCTCCTGAGTCTTTGCAGCTGCATCCTCCATTGTCGCTTCGAGAGCTTTTGCCTTCTCCTTAAGTTCGGCAACCTGCTTCTTAACCTCTTCTGCTTCGGCAAGATTCTTCTCCTTCATCAATTGGCCGATTTTCGCAGCACACTGTTTGCTCTGCTGCAATGTGGCATCAAGTTCGCTCTGTGATGAACGGCGTATTCTGTCGTATTCGAGTACCTTGTCTATTGTCTCCTGTGCATTCTTGAAATGTTTCTTTTCCAATCCCTTGAGTACTTTCTCTGTCTCTTGGGTAATAACTTTAAGCGTAAGCATCTTTCTTCAATATATTTTTTTAATCAATTTCTGAATTGTTTATATGCAGAATGTCGGCACATGTCCATTTGGATAGAACAGATGCCGTTTCTCTTAGCACGCAAAGATAACATATTTTGCAAAGATATTCAACATATGTTTAGAAACTGTTTGAATTTTATTAGAAAATAATTCTATATTTGCGCTGTTTATTTCGGCTTATTTGAGTCTATTTTGGCATCTTTTCTTTCTTATTTTTTGGAAATAGCCCGCTATTCCCTGCAAAATGCGAAAGAAAAT
>JAFYLO010000013.1 GCA_017557045.1 Bacteroidaceae bacterium
CGGTACCCTATCGCTAAACTCGTCGCTCGACTATCTGAAAACCCTCAGCGGCGACAAGCAGCAGCGTTACATGAGTACCCCCATTGCACTGACATTGAATCAGCCCATCTTCGGAGTGAACAGCACAAAATGGAACCGCCGCATAGAGCCCGTACGCTATGCCGAGGCAAAGGCAGATTTCCTCACTGCCACCGAGCAGGTAACCATGAGTGCCATCAACTACTTTTTCAATCTGCTGTTGGCAAAGGAGAATGTTAGCATAGCCCGTCAGAACCTAAACAATGCCGAAAAGCTATACGAGGTTGCACACACCAAGCACTCTATGGGCAAGATAAGCGACAACGACCTGTTGCAGCTGCGACTGAACACACTGAACGCACGCAGCACACTCACCGAATGTGAGAGCAGCATGAAGAGCGCCATGTTCACCTTGCGCTCCTTCCTTGCACTTGACGAAAATACCGAAATTCTTCCCATGCAGCCCGACACACTTGCGCCAATATCTCTTATATACGACGCAGTGCTGCAAAAGGCATTGGAGAACAATTCCATCACAAAGAACCTCGAACGCCGTCGCCTGCAAGCCGACTACGATGTAGCCAGTGCCAAAGGCAATCTGCGACAGATAAGCCTCACCGCACAGGTAGGACTCAGCGGTGTCGACCACGACATAGAGCCTGCTTACGACCGTCTGAACGACAACCAATATGTGCAGGTGGGGTTGCAGATTCCGCTTATCGACTGGGGCAAGCGCCGTGGCCGTCTGCGTATGGCTGAGAGTTACCGCGAGATTACTGCAAGCCGCATAGAACAGGAGATGCTCAACTTCAAACAGAATCTCTTTATTCTTGTGGAGCAGTTCAACAACCAGCGCACACAGCTTGAGATTGCACAAGAGGCCGATACGATTGCCCGCCGCCGTTACATGACAAATGTAGAGACTTTCATTATCGGTAAGATAAGCACCCTCGACCTGAACGATGCTCAGGTAAGTAAGGATCAGGCGCGGCGCAATCATATTTCCGAACTTATGTACTATTGGTACTACTATTATAAGATAAGGAGCATCACTCTTTGGGATTGGGAGCGCAATACAAATATTGATGCAGACTTTGAAAAGATAATCAGGAAAAAGTAATAAGATATTATATTTGCAAAGAATAGATATTAAGGATTATGATTGAGGAATTACATATAACTATATTATTGACAAAAAGTAACTTAAGAAATTGTCCCTCTTAAAGGGGGGCAACGCGGAATGGAGCGTTGCTTGCGACGACGGAATATTTATATTCCCAAAGGAGTGCCGAACGCAAGTGAGGTCTACTTTTTTCTGGAAAAAAGTTCGGAGGGGGTTCTTAACCCATCGTATTGCAATAAACCATACTACGTGATAAAAACCCCTCCGTCTTCAAAAAACAAGTTTTTTGAATCCACCTCCCCTTTAAGGGCAGGAGCTATTAAGAATTGTTTAGCTAAACTAACAAAATATGTCATTCCTACATATGAGTATAGTAAAAATTCCTCAATCATAATCATAAGCCACATAACCACCATGATAAAACAACACCTGCGCCAAGCATGGACAATGATGAAGCAACAGAAGCTCTTCACCTCCATCTACATTGCCGGCACCGCATTATCGGTAACAATGATAATGATAACCTTTGCAGTGCTCTACATAAAATTCGCGCCCATCTACCCCGAAGAAAACCGCGACAGAATGCTGATAATACCCACCATCTACTGCCAAGAAAAGGGCAAGGAAGAAAAGACAGGCCGACATTGTTCGCTCAAGGTAGCCGAACTTATAAAAAGGAATAGCGAACAGCTCGATGAAATATGCTGCACATACAGCGGATACGAAACATTCACCACCCCTGTAACTACCGACGGTAATCACAAAAAGTACGAGGTTCCTGCAAAATATGTCGACGAATCATTTTGGAAAGTATTTACATTCAGATTTATCGACGGCAAGCCCTTTGGCGAGAAAGAGATTAAAGAAAAGAGAGCCGCGGCAGTAATATCCCGAAGCACGGCAATGCAGCTGTTCGAAGCCACTGAAGTTACCGGCAAGGATATAACCATACTCGGCAAACGCTTCACCATCTGCGGAGTAGTTGAAGATGCAACAAGCATCACACCCTTGACCTCAGCATCCATCTACATAGCATTGGGAAACGAGAGCGATCGCTCCTATCTGAGCGAAGAGGAGAAGGAAAACACCCTCATGGGACAATACAGGATTTATGCTACAGCCAAAAGAACAAGCGACAAGAATAAATTGGAAAATGAGATCAACAGCATAATGGATCGATACAATGCCGACGACGCAAAGTACATCCACGAAGCAGTGGTAAACACCCTCATCGAGCAAACATACAAAGACGACTCGCTTAAAAAGTTCATTACCGAAATCATACTTATTGTAGCAGCCTTTCTGCTGATACCCGCGCTTAATCTGAGCAACATGATAGCTTCGCGCATGGAGAACCGCATGGTGGAATTCGGTGTGCGCAAATCCTACGGAGCTACCAACATCAGCATAGCTCGGCAGGTGCTATGGGAAAATATGCTCCTCACCTTCGCCGGCGGACTCTTGGGGTTGTTGTTGAGCATAGTGGTTGTAAGCAATGCCGACGAATGGATACTCTACCTGTTCGACTCAGGAGAGAGCGTAAGAAACTATTTATATGACATGAAGAGGCTCGGCACCCCGCAACTGCCATTCGCAATGCTGTTCAATGTGCCACTCTTTGTCTGCACACTGCTGCTATGCACAATGATAAACATACTCTCTGCGTTTATACCTCTCGCAGCCTCACTGCGCCATAGCATAGTATATTCACTGAACAAAAGAAAATAGACACAGCCATGATAACAAAGATACTGCATCAGATATGGAACCAACGCCGACACAACGCTTGGATATTCGTGGAACTCTTTTTTGTATCACTCTTCCTATGGATGATTGTGGACCCGCTGTATGTAATATATGCCAAAAAGAGTATCCCTGGTGGCTACGACAATGAGAACAGATACATTATATCCGTAACAATAGATGAAGCTCAAATAGGCGACAGAGACTTAACAAATAACCTTGTCAACGAAATTATCAATATGCCCGAAGTGGAAAACTCTATTATTCCCTTCCAGGCAAGTACACCCGAATCGTCGGCAATTATAACCGACC
>JAFYLO010000120.1 GCA_017557045.1 Bacteroidaceae bacterium
ATTAGAAAATTGAGTGGTTTCTTTCTTCTAATTTACTGATTTTCAAGGAGATTACAAAATATTTACATAAGATAATTTACTGGTTTTTAATAATTTAACAATGAATCAAAGGTTGGTTTTCAACTACTGATTCGCATATATTACTAATTTATAGAACCTCCCACAATTCATTTGTCGTTTGTGCTGCGTCCCGATTCGCTTATCATGCGCAGAATCGACCTGTTGAGAGTGCGTGCCTTGAAGAGTGATTCTATCGTCATGTGCATACGGTAGTTCCAGACATGTCCTCTGTTCGACGGTATGTTGATACGCTCTTCGGCATACTCTTTACGACGCAGTTTTTCATCTGTTGCCATCCAGTCCTGCCAAGCTATCAAAGTAAGCATAGAGGGGGATTGCAGATGCTCGGCTACTATAGCTTTTGCCACCGCACCATCCATTTCAACAGGCGCCTTGCCTTCGAAGCCCAATACGTTATTATAGAAGCACTGTGTATCGTCGCGGCTTTCCTGCCACCATTCGCGCAGGGTACTCATGTCGTGTGTAGAGGGAGTTGCAACCGACAGATAAGGATAATCCTGTGTACGGGCAAAACGAAGACCGTACTCTTTGGGCATACGCTCTATTTCGAGCGACAACACCTGAAGGTTTTTCATAGCCCAAGGCACACAGGCGGGTATCATTCCCAAATCCTCGCCACAGACGGTCATTGTGGTTGCACTGAGCAGAGGGGTAAGTTTTTTCATAGCCTCCTCGTACCAGAAATTCGTGTGGCGATGATAGAAATAATCCTCATAAATCCGGTCAAACGCCATGCGGTCACACTCGTCGAGGCGTTTGTAGCAGGCTGTATCGAATGCCATTATACGCGGATGGTAGTGCGAGGGGTTATTCTCGTCGGGGATAAAGAGAAGATC
Source organism: Bacteroidaceae bacterium (assembly GCA_017557045.1). Lineage (GTDB taxonomy): Bacteria > Bacteroidota > Bacteroidia > Bacteroidales > Bacteroidaceae > HGM04593. The sequence continues at coordinate 918 of JAFYLO010000120.1, forward strand.
GGCGGGGGTATCCGAAGGAAGGTCGGCCTGCGTGGGACATGAGTGTCTCTCTGCGTCGAAACGGAAGCCTGCAGCATTTATCTCATCGACCGACAGGGGCATACTTGGTCTGAAGTGTCCCGATAGACCGCTCGCCACATGGGAGGGAATCTCCCATATTCTGAAGAATCCGAGTATGTGGTCTATACGGAAGGCATCGAAGAAGTTTGCCATATACTTCAGACGGCGACGCCACCATGAATAACCGTCGCGTGCCATTATTTCCCAGTTGTATGTAGGGAAACCCCAATTCTGACCATCAGCCGAGAATGCGTCCGGCGGTGCACCCGCCGAACCGCGACGGTTGAAAAGTTCCTTATAGCACCAGACATCCACTCCGTCGGGTGCCACGCCAATGGGAATATCACCTTTGAGTGCCACATTGAGCGAGAGGGCATAGGAGTGGGCATCTTTAAGCTGTGTATATAGAATGTATTGAACAACAGCATGATACTGAATCTCATACTGTGCATCGGGGTATTCCGCAAGGATACGTTCATAAGTATCGCTTTCGTATGAATCATATTTGCCCCAATTGCCCGGTCCCGGAGAAATTTTACCCGAAAGGAAACGATAGACACAATAAGGGCGCAACCACTCCTGCTGCTCCTTTTCGAATTGTTTGAATGCTTCGGATGCGATATACTCTTCGGCGCGTTCATCATACAGCTTCCGCAAATAACTGTTTTTAAGTTCGTTGACAGCTGTATAATCAAACACAGCGCCATCGTTCAAGCGTTTGGCGCGACGGGCAAAGCCTGCACGCACCCTGCCATCCTTCAGTTCGGGAAGAGCCGAAATATCAACATACTGCGGGTGCAATGCAAACACAGACACACAGTTATAAGGATAAGAGTCGCCTGCACCGCCATAAATGGTGGTGTCGTTCACAGGCAACAATTGCAATACATGCTGCCCTGTCGCAGCGAGCCACTCGGCAAACAGTTTGATATCGCCAAAATCGCCTACGCCCCAACTCTTTTCCGAACGGAGCGAGAAAAGAGGTATAACGGTTCCTGCCACACGCAGACGCGGAGCACCGAAATCGAGCCCCTCGAAGGTCAATCGGCGCACAACCGGCTGCCCTTCATCGGCAACATAATATGTACGGTTCCCACCCGGTTCCCAACGCGCAGCACCGGTCTTTTTATTGTAAGCCACAAATTTGAAACTCAATATCCTGCCACGCAACGCCTCTGTATCAACCGCACATTGCATACGATTAAAGCCAACGGCAATCATAGGTATTGCACGTTCAAGCGACCATCCTCCCAACTGTCCGGCATCGCCTGCCAGAAGAAGTGTCTCGCCATCTTCGAGCCCACATACGGGGAGATCGAAAATAAGCGCATCGGGGCGCTCTTCAGAAAATGTGACTTTACCGTAAGCCAAAGTTACATTCTGGTAAAATTTCTTGAACAATCCTGTCTGCATATAGTTACAGAAAGGCGAGTCGAGCCACTTGTCATAAACAATCCACGATGAACATTCGCTGCCGAAATCTACTGTGTGAGGCATCCCACCCCACTCACTGCGAACAAGTTCATCGGCACGAATTATTTCGTAGCCATACTTTATGTTATTTACATTACAATCAAGGGTTAAGAAACCGGCCCAAACACCGGGATTCTCTTCTTCGAGCATCAAGTTGCCCTTTGCCTCCTCGCCTGTAGGTCTACGGAAGCGGTAACACACCCGCACGGCATCACTGCCGGATGTATTAAATTCTATTTTGAAGTTCAATCTGCGCATATCGCAAAATTATTTTTACAATTAAATCACTTTATATCTCTTGAGAACAGATAATTCTTTAAGACTCGAAGCGCGAATATACAAACAAATTGATAAAATTTACAAAAAAATGCAACAAATATACACTACCGGAACAAAAAAACATCCGTTCACGAATGTTATACTATATTAAAACCGAGCGCACGCACGTTTATTATTATAAAATTCGCCAAAAAACGTCTTGCATTTGAAAAGAAAATACTATATTTGTAAAATTTTACACCCAACACCGCTTTTCGAAAGCGCCAATGAGGTTTAAAATCAATTAAAAAGAGTAATAATAAAAACAAATAAGTAACTATGGATAACAGACTTTACATTTTTGACACCACCCTCCGCGATGGAGAGCAGGTGCCCGGATGCCAGCTGAACACAGTAGAAAAGATTCAGGTTGCAAAACAGCTTGAAATGCTTGGCGTGGATGTTATTGAAGCAGGCTTCCCCATCTCCAGCCCTGGAGACTTCAATTCGGTAATTGAAATATCAAAGGCAGTAACATGGCCCACAATATGCGCACTTACCCGTGCCGTTGAGAAAGATATCGACTGTGCAGCAGAAGCATTGAAGTTTGCAAAGCACAAACGTATCCACACCGGTATCGGTACAAGCCCCTCGCATATCAAATACAAATTCAACAGTACACCCGAAGAGATTATCGAGCGCGCTGTTGCAGCAGTGAAGTATGCAAAGCGTTATGTGGAGGATGTGGAATTCTATGCAGAAGATGCAGGCCGCACCGACAACGAATACCTCGCACGTGTCATTGAGGCTGTGTGCAAGGCCGGTGCTACTGTGTGCAACATCCCCGATACAACAGGTTTCCGCACCCCCTATGAGTATGGCGAGAAAATCAAGTACCTCTATGAGCATGTAGATGCTTTTGCAGCAGGTCGTGCCATCCTCTCTACCCACTGCCACAACGACCTCGGCATGGCTACAGCCAACACTGTTGCCGGTGTCCTCAACGGCGCCCGCCAGGTAGAGGTTACCATCAACGGTATCGGTGAGCGTGCCGGAAACACCTCACTCGAAGAGGTTGCGATGATTTTCAAGACACACCCCGACCTCGGTATCCAGACAAACATCAATACACAGAAGATATACCCCACAAGCCGCATGGTGTCAAGCCTTATGAATATGCCTGTGCAGGCAAATAAAGCCATCGTTGGCCGCAACGCATTCGCACACTCATCGGGTATCCACCAGGATGGTGTATTGAAGAACGTTTGCACATATGAGATCATGGATCCCAAGGAGGTAGGTATCGACGACAACTCAATCGTACTTACAGCCCGCAGCGGTCGAGCAGCCCTCAAACACCGTCTCTCTGTTCTCGGAATAGAGGTTGAAGGCGAGAAACTCAACGAAATCTACGAGCAGTTCCTCCGCCTCGCCGATAGAAAGAAGGAGATCAACGACGATGACATCCTGATGCTCGCAGGTGCCGACCGCAGCACAAACAAGGGTATCAAACTTGAGTACCTCCAGGTTACCACAGGCATCAATCTTCGCTCGGTGGCAAGTATAGGTCTGCGCATAGCCGGCGAACTCTTTGAGGCAGCAGCAACCGGAAACGGCCCTGTAGACGCGGCAATCAGTGCATTGAAGCAGATTATCAAACGCGACATGACATTGCGCGAGTTTACAATACAGGCTATCAGCAAGGGCAGCGACGATGTTGGTAAAGTACACATGCAGGTTGAATACAACGGAGTGAATTACTACGGCTTCGGCGCTAACACCGACATCATTTCAGCATCAGTTGAGGCATATATCGACTGTATAAACAAATTCCGCGACTAACAGACAAAAATGAACACACTTTTCGACAAAATATGGGACTCACACATTGTGCACAAAGTGGAAGACGGTCCCACACAATTGTATATTGACAGATTATACTGTCACGAAGTAACATCGCCACAGGCTTTTGACGACCTCAGAAGCCGTGGCATCAAATGCCTTCGCCCCGACAGAATATATTGCATGCCCGACCACAACATCCCCACACTGGATCAGGACAAGCCCATTGAGGAGCCTGTATCACGCAATCAGGTGGAGACATTGACACGCAATGCGCATGAGTTCGGCCTTACACACTTCGGTATGAAACACCCCAAGAACGGAATCATCCATGTTGTAGGCCCCGAACTCGGACTCACACTCCCCGGCATGACAATCGTATGCGGCGACTCGCACACCTCCACTCACGGAGCAATGGGCGCAATCGCATTCGGAATCGGTACAAGCGAAGTGGGCATGGTGCTCGCATCGCAGTGCATATTGCAGCAGAAGCCAAAGTCCATGCGCATAACCGTTGACGGCGAATTGGGCAAGGGCGTAACTGCAAAGGATGTAGCACTCTACATAATCTCCAAGATGACCACTAGCGGTGCAACAGGTTACTTTGTGGAATACGCAGGTTCGGCCATCCGCTCAATGAGCATGGAGAGCCGCCTTACACTCTGCAATCTCTCTATTGAGATGGGTGCACGCGGCGGAATGGTTGCTCCCGACGAAATCACATTCGAGTACATCAAAGGACGCGAATATGCTCCGCAGGGCGAGGAGTGGGAGAAGGCTGTTGCATACTGGAAGACACTTCCCAGCGAGCCCGATGCAGTGTTCGACAAGGAGATTGTATTCGACGCAGCCGACATTGAGCCCCGCGTAACATACGGTACCAATCCCGGTATGGGTATCGGCATCAGCGAAGCTGTTCCTGCAGTAGAGACAATGCCCGAAGCCGGACAGGCTTCATACATCAAGTCGCTCGAATATATGGGATTCGCTCCCGGCGAGAAGCTCGAAGGTCATCCCATCGACTATGTATTCATCGGTTCGTGCACAAACGGCCGCATCGAGGACTTCAGAGCATTCGCCGAGATTGTGAAAGGACACAAGAAAGCCGACAATGTGGTAGCATGGATTGTTCCCGGTTCATGGAATGTCTATCGTCAGATTGAAGAGGAGGGCCTTGCAGCAATATTCACTGAAGCAGGCTTCGAATTGCGACAGCCCGGATGCTCGGCATGTCTCGCCATGAACGAGGACAAGATTCCCGCAGGAAAATATGCTGTTTCTACCAGCAACCGCAACTTCGAAGGCCGTCAGGGTCCCGGTGCACGCACCATCCTTGCAAGCCCCTACGTTGCAGCAGCCGCAGCAATCACAGGCACTATAACCGACCCGCGCAAATTCCTTTAATGGAAGTTACAAAGAACAGGACTTACCCTTAAGGCACAATTAACACAAGAACGATGAAAAAAGAAAAATTCAACATAATACAGGACTCTTGCATTCCCCTCCCCCTGGAGAATGTAGATACCGACCAGATTGTACCTGCGCGCTTCCTGAAAGCAACCACACGCGAAGGTTTCGGCGAGAATCTCTTCCGCGACTGGCGCTTCGACGAGCAGGGCAACAAGATAGAGAGCTTCGTGCTCAACGATCCCACATATTCGGGACGCATCCTTGTGGCAGGCAAGAACTTCGGTTCAGGTTCGAGCCGCGAGCATGCTGCTTGGGCTATAGCCGACTATGGTTTCCGCGTTGTAGTGTCAAGCTTCTTCGCCGACATACACAAGAACAACGAGCTCAACAACTTCGTGCTCCCCGTAGTAGTTACAGAGCAGTTCCTCAAAGAACTCTTCGACTCGATATATGCCAACCCCCGTACAGAGGTGATAGTGAACCTGCCCGAGCAGACAATCACAAACACCGCGACAGGAAAATCGGAGACATTCGAGATTAACGCCTACAAGAAGCACTGTCTGATGAACGGACTCGACGACATCGACTACCTATTGAGCAACAAGGACAAGATTGAGAGCTGGGAAGCAGCACGATAAACAATAAAAAAACAAATACCATGAATATAAAGTTAGCAGTGCTTCCCGGCGACGGAATAGGTCCCGAAATCATAGCACAGGCATTGGAAGTTACAAAGGCCGTATGCAACAAGTTCGGCCACACATTGGAATACAAGAAAGGATTGGTAGGCGCCTGCGCCATTGATGCCACAGGCAACCCCTACCCCGATGAGACACACGAACTCTGCATGGAGAGCGACGCAGTGCTCTTCGGCGCTGTAGGCGACCTGCGTTTCGACAACAATCCTTCAGCTAAGGTGCGCCCCGAACAGGGACTTCTTGCAATGCGCAAGAAACTCGGTTTGTACGCCAACCTGCGCCCCGTAACCACATTCGATTCACTCATCGACAAGTCGCCCCTTCGTGCAGACATTGTAAAGGGCGCAGACTTCATGTGCATACGCGAGCTTACAGGCGGTATGTACTTCGGACGCCCCCAGGGACGCTCCGAGGACGGCAACACAGCCTATGACACCTGCGTCTACACCCGCGAAGAGATTGAGCGCATAGTAAAACTCGCATACGAATATGCGATGAAACGCCGCAAGAAAGTAACCGTCGTAGACAAGGCAAACGTGCTTGCTACCTCACGCATGTGGCGACAGATTGCAAACGAGATTGCTCCCCAGTATCCTGAGGTTGAAACAGAGTTCATGTTCGTCGACAATGCAGCAATGCGTCTTATCCAGTGGCCCACATCGTTTGACGTGATGGTAACCGAAAACATGTTCGGCGACATTCTCACCGACGAGGGCTCGGTAATCACAGGCTCTATGGGACTGCTTCCCTCTGCTTCTATCGGTGTGCACACATCACTCTTCGAGCCCATACACGGCTCATGGCCCCAAGCGGCAGGACAGAACATCGCCAACCCCCTTGCAACCATCCTGTCGGCAGCAATGATGTTCGAATATGCATTCGGACTGATGGAAGAGGGTGCACTCATACGCGAGGCCGTAGATGCATCTATGGCTGCCAACGTATGCACTCCCGACATACAGACAGAGAGCGACACCAAGTATGGCACAGCCGAGGTGGGCGCATGGATTGTAGATTACATCAACAAGAAGTAACACATTCCCTTCAACAACAGGAGCCTGCCCGATTTTTATAAAAAAATCAGGCGGGCTCTTTCGCTCAAAAACCAACAACAAAAAGCAGAAGATAGGAGATTGTAAGTAATGAAAAATTTAAGCGACAATATGCGGTACCTGCAACTGCTGGCAAAGGAATTTCCCAATGTCCCCAAAGTAACAACAGAGATAATAAACCTTGAGGCCATAATGCAACTGCCAAAGGCAACGGAGCACTTCCTTGCCGACCTCCACGGCGAGAATGAAGCCTTCCAGCATGTGCTGCGCAACGCATCGGGAAACATCAAGCGCAAGGTTCAGGAGATTTTCGACAAGTTCCTAAGCGACAAGGAGATAAAAGAGCTGTGTTCGCTCATATATTACCCCGAGGAGAAGCTCGAACTTGTCAGACAGAGCAATGCAGACATGAACGACTTTTACCAGACGACACTCAACCGTCTGATAATGGTCTGCCGCAACGTATCGTCAAAGTACACACGCTCTAAGGTGCGCAAGAGTCTGCCCGAGCAGTTCGCATTCATCATCGAAGAGTTGTTGCATGAATCCTCAGACGGACACAACAAGCATGAGTATTACAACATCATCATACGCACCATCATACGCACCCGTCGCGCCGAGCCTTTCATCATACAGCTATGCTACCTTATCCAGCGTCTGGCGATAGACCGTCTGCACATACTCGGCGACATCTTCGACCGCGGTCCCGGTGCACATCTTATAATGGACACCCTCTGCAACTATCACAATCTTGACATACAGTGGGGCAACCACGATATATTGTGGATGGGAGCTGCCGCCGGCAACCCTGCCTGCGCAGCAGCGGTTATACGCCTTTCTCTGCGATACGCAAACACAAAGACACTGGAGGACGGATACGGCATAAATATGGTGCCCCTTGCCACCTTCGCAATGGAGACATATGCCGACGATCCCTGCGACATATTCAAACCCTTCATCGACTTCAACGGCGAAAATTCGCCCCGTCAAAAGACACAGCGTCTCATAGCACAGATGCACAAGGCAATTGCCGTAATACAGTTCAAACTCGAATCGCAGCTCTACATGCAGAATCCCGACTGGAATATGCAGGGACGCTGTCTGCTCGAAAAGATGGACTTCGAAAATGGGACAATTGAATACGACGGTAAAATCTACCCCATCGAGGACAGATACTTCCCCACGATAGATAAGGAGAATCCCTATTGCCTCAACGAAGAGGAGCAGGAGATTATGGACAGTCTCGTCCGCTCGTTCCGCACAAGCGAGAGACTGCAACGCCACATGCAATGCCTGCTCGCAAACGGAGGAATGTACACCGTGTGCAATTCGAACCTGCTCTTCCACGCATCGATGCCCCTGAACGATGATGGCACACTGCGCGAAGTCGAGATACAGGGCGAGCGCTACAAAGGCAAGGAACTTATGCAGCGCATAGAACAGATAATAAGGCTCGCCTACGAAGAGGGCGCCGAGGACGACGAAAGAGCTTATGCCCGCGACTTCTTCTGGTACCTGTGGTGCGGACCAGACAGCCCGCTGTTCGACAAGTCGAAGATGACCACATTCGAGCGATACTTTATAAACAACAAAGAGGTACACGTAGAGGAGAAGGGATGGTACTTCAAGCTGCGCGACCGCGAGGATGTCTGTGAAAGACTGCTCGACGACTTTGAGGTCGACGGCAAGCACCGCCACATAATAAACGGACACGTACCCGTAAAGGTGGGCAAAGGCGAGAATCCCATAAAGGCGGGCGGAAGGCTTATGGTTATCGACGGCGGCTTTGCACGCGCCTACCACTCTACCACCGGCATTGCAGGATACACCCTCGTCTACCACAGCCGCGGATTCCAGCTTGTGCAGCACGCGCCGTTCACCTCAACCGAAGAGGCTGTGCTCGAAGGAATAGACATCCAGTCGACCACCTCCATCGTTGAGACCTCCAACCGCCGCGTTCTTGTAGCCGACACAGACATAGGTCGTGAACTGCGCAAACAGATTGCAGAACTTGAACTGTTGTTGAGAGCATACCGCAAAGGATGGCTTAAAGAAAACTAAAAAAATGAAGATAGCAGACATAGAATTCGGGCGCTACCCGGTGTTCCTTGCTCCAATGGAGGATGTTACCGATGCTGCCTTCCGCCTGATGTGCAAAGGCTTCGGCGCAGACATGGTATACACAGAATTTGTATCGAGCGACGCACTCATACGCGATGTCAACCGCTCGGTGCAGAAACTGAACATCTGCGACGAGGAGCGCCCCGTAGCCATACAGATATACGGCAACGAGGTTGAGCCGATGGTCGAGGCAGCCAAACGCGTTGAGCAGGCACGCCCCGACATTCTCGACATAAATTTCGGATGCCCCGTAAAGAAGGTAGCCCGCAAAGGTGCAGGCGCAGGAATGTTGCAGAATATCCCCAAACTGCTGCAAATAACAAAGGCTGTGGTCGACGCGGTTAAAATTCCTGTAACCGTAAAGACCCGCCTCGGATGGGACGACAGCAGCAAAGTGATAGTGGAACTTGCCGAAGCCTTGCAGGATTGCGGTATTGCAGCCCTCACAGTTCATGGCCGCACCCGCGCGCAGATGTATACCGGCGAGGCCGATTGGACACTCATCGGCAAGATAAAAGAGAACCCGCGCATGCGCATACCCATCATTGGCAACGGCGACATCACCACCCCCGAACGCGCCAAAGAGTGCTTCGACCGCTACGGAGTGGACGCAGTGATGATAGGCCGTGCCAGCTTCGGCCGCCCGTGGATATTCCGCGAAGTGAAGCACTATCTTGAACATGGCGAGCATGCTGTACCGTTCACCTTCAAGGAGACAATGGACATATTGCGCCATCAGGTGCTCGACAGCATCGAAAGGCTCGACGAACGCCGCGGCATACTGCACATACGACGCCATCTTGCCGCTACCCCGCTGCTGAAAGGTCTCGCAGACTTCCGTCCCATGCGCATAGCAATGCTCCGCGCCGAAAAAGTCGATGAACTTTTCGCCATCCTTGATAAAATAGAAGAGACATACGGATAATAAAAATGGAAAGAACTTTATCCACACTTGCCATACTTATGCTGATCTGCGCCGCAGCAATGGCGCAAACCCCGAAGGGCGAACCGCAGATACCTGTCTACCCGCAGTTACAGGACGAGAAGTCGTTCAGTATGATACTTGTGCCCGACCCGCAGAGCTATGTTAAGTTTGCAGCCAACCAACCGCTGTTCGAGCTTCAGACTGCGTGGATAGCACAGAATATCGACCGGCTGAACATAAAAGCGGCTCTCTTCACCGGAGACATGGTGGAACAGAACGGCAAACTGATTTCTGCGGGAATCCCCAACGAGAACAACGGCGACCAGACAGGACGCCAGCAGTGGGAAGCCGTATCGCGTGCACTTGCACGTCTCGACAACCGCATACCCTACATTGTAGCGCAGGGTAACCACGACATCGGGCACATTACAGCCACCGACCGCCACACAGTAGCACTACAATATATCTACCCCGAACGCAACATAAAGTTCGAAAAGGCGCTCGTTGCCACCTGCCCCAACTGGCAAGGCGTGCACACAATGGAAAACTCGGCATACGAAATTCAGGATAAAAAGTGGGGCAAACTGCTTATCGTTACGTTGGAATTTGCACCGCGCGACGAAGCTATCGAGTGGGCTAAGGAGCTTACATCGAGCAAACGCTTCGAGAATCATAGGGTAATACTGCTTGTGCACTCATGGCTTAACAACAGAGGCGAAAGAATTGCAAAGGAGGGCTACACACTCACCCCATGCAACTGGGCCGAAGCTGTGTGGCAAAAACTTGTCTATCCCTCGAAAAACATCTCACTTGTACTATGCGGCCATACGGGTACTCCACCCAAAATAGAGAATGATGTTGCCGCCACCGACTACAGCCCCACATCATCGCTGCGCACAGACAAACGTGCCGATGGCGGCGAGGTTGTGCAGATGATGTTCAACTCGCAGCAGGGCGACGGCGACTGGAACGGCAACGGCGGCGACTGCTGGTTGCGTATTTTGGAGTTCCTCCCCGACGGAAAGACAATTTCGGTGCGCACATTCTCGCCCCTCTTTGCACAGTCACGTCTGACACAACATCTTGCATGGCGTACAGCCGCATACGACCGGTTTGAGATAAGGATAAAGTAAGCATATGAAAAGCTATCTGTTACTCCTATTCGCACTGTTTTTCACCATAGCTTCCCCTGCCGATGGCAACGATAGAGGCTGCACCCGTCCCGGCCAATTGATGCTTGCCGACCCGTACATCATAGAACACGAAGGATGGTACTACATCTACGGCACAGAAGATGCCGACGGCATTGTAGTCTACCGCTCGCGCGACCTAAAAAACTGGAGCCGCCGTTGCGGAAAGGCAAAAAAGTCGCTCGCCCTGCACAAGGACGATGTTTGGGGCAACCGAATGTTCTGGGCACCTGAGGTGTATAAACACGGCGACAGATTCATAATGACTTACAGCAGCGAGGAGCACATCTGTTGTGCAGAGGCAGACTCCCCCTGCGGCCCATTCACGCAAAAGGTACAACGCCCCTATCTTCCCGACGAAAAGGGCATAGATGCTTCGATATTCACAGACGACGACGGCAAGGCATACATATACTGGGTGCGCTTCGACCGGGGAAATATCATTTGGGTGGCAGAACTATCCTCAGACCTTATGGAGATTAAAAGAGAGACCGCCCGCAAATTGATTGAATGTGAAGAAGGTACTTGGGAAAAGAGGATGGGCAATATTGCCGAAGGCCCCCTCGTAATAAAGCACAAAGGGAAATATTACCTTACATATAGCTGCAACGACTACCGTAGCCAAGATTACGCAGTAGGTTTTGCTGTTGCCGACCACCCTATGGGGCCATACAAACGCCATAAGAGCAATCCGGTGCTACATCGTCATTGCGGGTATGCCGGCACAGGTCATCATGCGATATTGCGTAAAGGGAAACGCCTATATATGGTCTATCATGCACACAACAGCCACAACAAAGTTGCCCCGCGACAGACACTTATTGCCCCCATGAAGATGAAGCGCTACGACGACGGATACCGCATGGAGGTTTCCGAGAAGATTATTATCCCTATGATCAACGGCAAGTAACCCCCGAACATGCAAGGATGATTTGCACATAAAAGAAATCCTTAGTATCTTTGCAATACAAAAACCAATCACAATCTTGTGAAAGAACCGCATAAGTATCTTATTCAATTTATACTAATCGCAATAGTCTTTATCTGCGGTTCAAATAATTTTACCCCTGCTATTTCAGAGGCTGATTTCGATTATCAGACCACCGAGACAATATCCTGCGAATTTGACTCTCCAATATCCGACACGGATATGTTTCTTGCACACCGTACTTCGCGTGTAAATGCTCCCCGACAGCAAAGCACAGCAAAAAGGACAAGCAAGATATACAAAAACATCTTCGCATCTCTGAAAGCCGGTAAGATAACAGACATCGGCACAAACAGCATTCTCAGCAATCAATCACTCGGCAATCCGTATCCATTTATCAGGCCCGTCAACAGATTGACGCTGCTTGGTAAACTTATCATTTAGCTACATTGTATATTATCTATTGTGCGGCATTAACCCGGTCTATGGGTTAATATCGCCACATCTGTCGTACAACATACGCACAGGTAAAATTTACACATCACAACAACTAAATGGTATATAATGGAATACATAATCATTTGTGTATCTGTCATAGGCATTGTATTCGGAGCAGACTATCTTGTATCCGGAGCGGTGTCTGTAGCTAAGAGATACAAGGTATCCGACTTTTTCATCGGAGCTGCTATCGTGGGCGTAGGAACATCAATGCCCGAATTTATCGTGAGTTTCTTAGGAGCCATAAACGGAAATGCAGATGTTGCAATAGGCAATGTCGTTGGCTCAAACATATTCAACATATTGGGCATCCTTGGTATTACTGCCCTCTTTTTCCCTGTTACCGTCGATAGGAAGAATATAAAATTCGAAATACCGCTGTGCATAGCAGCCTCAGTGCTTCTTGCTATCCTTGCATTGGACTTCTTCAATAGGGCCAATGCCTCTATAGGTCATGTAGACGGAAGTTTGCTGTTTGCCTTATTCGCATTTTATATGTGGTATTCACTTACACACGACAAGAAGAGTGTTGGTACCGGCCAAAAAGCAACGGATGGTAATTCCCCTCTGTGGGTAGCTCTGCTGAAACTGATAGGAGGCCTTGCATTGCTTATAACAAGTTGCGACTTTTTTGTTGACAACGCAGTAATCATTGCAAAATCGTTCGGTGTGAACGATGCTTATATTTCGCTGACGCTTATTGCCTGCGGAACATCATTGCCCGAACTGGCTGCATCGCTTGCCGCCGCCATTAAGAAAAACACAGATATGGCCCTCGGTAACATTATAGGTTCAAACATCTTCAACATCACTTTTATTTTGGGAGTCTGCTCACAGGTTATGCCGCTGACATCTTCCGATATTGCGTATGTCGATTACGCAATTATGATAATCGCAGCCCTTTTCCCGCTAATCATAGGACTGAAAGGAAAAATCAACAGAACGAGCGGTATTATTATGATTATGTGTTTCGTTGTGTATAATTGCTACCTTATAATAAATCAAATAAACTGATACTATGGAAATACTTCAAATTTTTACTCTGCTGGGAGCATTGGGAATGTTCCTCTATGGAATGAACATGATGAGTTCCGGTCTGCAAAAAGCATCCGGAGACAAGTTACGCGGATTTCTATCCGCAATGACTTCAAAGCCTTTCAAGGGGGTCTTGACGGGTCTTGGAATAACATCTGTCATACAATCCTCATCGGCCACTACGGTTATGGTTGTAAGTTTCGTAAACGCAGGACTGTTGACGCTTGCACAGGCTATAAGCGTAATCATGGGTGCGAACATCGGTACTACGGTAACCGCATGGCTTGTGTCGTGGTTGGGATTCAAGGCCGACATTTCTATTCTTGCGGTTCCGCTTATGGCATTGGGATTCCTGTTCTCGAATTCAAAAAAGAACCAACGACAGAATATCGGTGAGTTGATTGTGGGTTTCTGCCTTCTCTTCCTCGGACTCTCGTTTATGAAAGAGTCGGTACCCGACCTTAATGAGACGCCACAAGTTCTTGAATTTGTAAAAACTTGGTCGAGTTATGGTTTCGGTTCTGTACTGATATTCCTTGCATTCGGCACTGTGCTTACATTGGTTCTTCAATCGTCATCGGCAACAATGGCAATCACGCTTATCATGCTCAGCATGGGGTGGATTCCCTTTGACATGGCGTGTGCAATGGTATTAGGCGAAAATATCGGTACTACAATCACGGCCAATATTGCAGCCTCAGTGGGAAACACTCAGGCAAAGAGGGCTGCAATGTCGCACACCATCTTCAATGTCTTCGGTGTTATCTGGGCATTGATACTCTTCAAGCCCTTCCTTGCAGTTGTCGGATTCTTGATTGAGCTTTTCGGTCTGCCCAATCCTGCTGCCGAGGGTTTTGTTGTGAGCAACCCCGTTTCACCGGAGGGTACTGCTGCTCTTTACGGTCTATCAATGCTACACACATTATTCAACAGCATAAATACCATGATACTTGTGTGGTTCATCAAGTATATAGAAAAGGCTGTTGTATGGATTATAAAAACCCCCAAGAATCAAGAGAGCGAAATATTCAAGCTGAAATACATTTCAGCCGGCCCGCTTGCCACGCCCGAACTTGCGACGGAGCAGGCATTCAACGAGATTATTCATTTTGCGGAAATTTCGAGAAAGGGACTCGGATATGCCAAAATGGCCATCAATGAGAATAATGCAGACAGATTCGAGGAACTTCGCAACAAGTTGGTCAAGTATGAGGAAATTTCGGACAGGATAGAGTACGAAATTGCCACATTCCTGAATGCTGTTTCTGCGGGAGACATAAGCGAGGCTACCTCTGTCAAGGTCAAGGCTATGTATAAGATTATCGGAGAATTGGAGTCTCTCGGTGATGCGGGAGAAAACATCAGTCGCATTCTATCGAGAAAAAATATTCACAAGAAAAGTTTTGATGCCACAGCCATAAAGCATCTTGAAAATATGGCAGATGCAGTCGATAATGCATACGGAGCAATGATTGAGAATCTTGAGGCTGCTCACAAGGGTTCACTCGTTGACATTTCAAATTCGTACAATGCAGAGGATCGCATAAACGACATGCGAAACAATCTGCGCGACGCAGAAATTGAGGATATTGAGAATGGCGGAAAGAATTATCAGACCAGTGTCTATTACATGGATATTCTAAATGAGCTTGAATGTATGGGAGATTTTATTATCAACATTTCACAGGACATCAAGCGGGCTTTTATTGAGAGGTAATATATAATGCAATGGTGGCGAGCAATGTTGATTATGCTCGCCACCATTTATTTTTGTCAATAGTCTGTTATTTGTTCGTGCGGTAGGGGTACTGTTCAAGTGCTTTTCCGAGGACAAAGATTGCACGTTTGAGCTGCGCCTTGTCGAGCACGTATGCGATGCGCACTTCGTTGGCACCGTGTCCCTTTTCGGAGTAGAATCCCGATGCAGGAGCAAGCATTACTGTCTCGCCTTCATACTGGAATTCGGAGAGGCACCACTCGCAAAATCTGTCGCTGTCGTCGATGGGAAGGCGTGCCACCGTGTAGAATGCACCCATAGGGATGGGAGAATATACACCGGGCAGTTTGTTGAGTTCGTCGATGAGGCAATTGCGGCGCTCGATATATTTTTCGTATGTATTTATGGCATAGGAGCGGGGAGCATCGATTGACGCTTCTGCCACAACCTGTCCCAACAGCGGGGGGCTGAGGCGTGCCTGACAGAATTTCATCACTGCCGCGCGCAATGCTTTGTTCTTGGTAATAAGTGCACCTATTCTTATGCCGCACTCCGAATATCTCTTTGAGACTGAGTCGATAAGCACCACATTCTCTTCGATTCCCTCAAGATGGCAGGCAGAGATATATGGCGAACCGGTGTAGATAAATTCGCGGTAGACCTCATCGGAGAAGAGGAAGAGGTTGTGCTTCTTCACAAGGTCGCGTATGCTGTTCATCTCCTTGCGGGTGTAGAGGTAGCCTGTGGGGTTGTTGGGGTTACAGATGAGTATGCCTCGTGTGCGCTCGTTGATGAGTTTTTCGAAATTCTCCATCGGGGGAAGCGCAAACGACTCTTCGATGGTGGAGCGGATGGGGCGTATCACTGCACCGGCGGAGATTGCAAATGCCATATAGTTGGCGTATGCAGGTTCGGGAACGATAATTTCGTCGCCGGGATTAAGACACGACATAAAGGCGAAGAGCACAGCTTCGGAACCTCCGGAGGTTACAATAATGTCTTCGGGCTTCAGTTTAATCTGATATTGGTCGTAGTAGCCTACGAGTTTTTCGCGCAACGAGAGGAATCCGTCGCTGGGACTGTATTCGAGTATCTTGCTGTCGAATTTTCTGATTGCTTCGAGTGCAGCCTCAGGTGAGTCGAGGTCGGGCTGTCCTATATTTAGGTGATATACGTGTATGCCACGCTCCTTTGCGGCTGTTGCCAACGGCGCCAGTCGTCTGATGGGAGACGAGGGCATAAGTATTGCTCTTTCTGATAGTTCGGGCATATTGATTATATTTGTTTAGGCTGCAAAAGTACAAATAAACTGTTAAAAGGCATTTAATTTTATGCAAAAAACAATCCGCCATACATTTTTTATTGTACAGCGGAGTGTTAATCTACAACATAGGGGTTATTCTTTCTCCTCTTGCGGGCGATATTCGTAGCACCCTGCATCGGCAGAATCTGTCGGACGAGCAATGCTGTCTGCATCAAAAAGATACTTTTGCGAATACTCCTTGTCAGCTATGCCGCGGGCCGAGGAGATTGAGTCAAGATGAAAGTCGTATTTGTATATACTGTTGTCTATCATCAAGAAATGCTCTTTAGCAAACGGGATGGTATCTTTTTTGTCCCAAACAATGTTTACGAAATTTTCATCATCCTCGGCAGGGAGAGTGTTCAGCAACGAGGAGACGAATTTGTACGTGGAGGCACCGGGGAGGGTATCACCGAATTCGTAGAGATAGCCCATTATTTCGTCGTTCTTGGAGCCAGTGATTATGCAGTTGGCAAAAAGAGCTTCGCGCAATGGGGCAGGCACTCCTTCGAGGGTGTTGTGCAGCGCAAGGGCTGTATCTCTCTGCTTCCACACATAGAAGTTGGCTATTGTGCAGTGCACGAAGCGTGCGCTTCCGCCGACTATCTTCACGCAGTTGCCTCCGGCATTGGCTATAAGGGTGTTGCTTGCATCTATGCGGGCATTTTCTGCCGATAGTGCATCGCCCGAAAAGTTACATACGGAGGAGTTTGTAAGGGTGAGACGCTGCGCGGCTGTGTCGCCCGACATTATGCATATTCCATAGTCGGCACTGTGGATGTCGCACCAATCAAAGGTATTTCCGTTGCTCGACGGATGGAAGGTTATTCCTCTCCACTGCCCCGGCACGCGGTCGTAGGGGAGATAGTCGAAGAGGTTGTCGGTGCGGTCGCCGCGGAATTTAACCGGTCGGCTTTTGGTGCCTTGCGCTACAAGAGTGCCGTAGACATTGATGCCTGAGCGACTATGGAAATAGAGTTCACATCCGGCAGGGAGTGTCAAACGCGCGCTCTCGGCTACTGTCAAGCTGTCGTATATTATATATGCTCCTGCAGCAAAGGTTGTATCGCTTGCCACTGTGGGGGCATACAGGCGGGTGGCATTACGCCCGCAGGCAATCAGTTGCACTTGCTGTCTGACACCACTCTCAAGGGTGAAAATAAGCGAATCGCGTACGGTAAATGGTATATCGCCGTTGTTACGGTCGAGGTTGACATCCACAAATACAAAGATGCTGTCCTTTTCGCGTACCTCCACGGACTGTATGTTGTTGCCATGCTGTCCGTCGACATTCACGCGGAAAGGGGAATCGGCGCCACCGCCGAGTTCCACGCTGCTTACCCTGAGCGACGAGCCGCCACGGTTGTACACAAGGAACATTGTTGTTGAGGATGTAGTCTCGGCAAAGAGGGTGTCGAACGAGATTGTGTCGCTCGAAAAAGTGAGTCTGTCGGCCGGATTCGACGAAAAATCGGTATCGTCGTTGCAAGCAACGACGAATACCGATAGTGTGAGCATTATTATAAGATTATGTATTATTCTATTCATAATGGTTCCGATTACATATTTATGTAACGGGAAAATGCTCTCTTTATTACAACTGCTGGATTATTTCTGTGGAATATTCTCAAGGAGTGCCACGAGGTGTTTCCAGAATTTACCCACAGATGGAATGTTCAGTTTCTCGTCGGGCGAGTGTACACCGCGCATTGTGGGACCGAAAGATATCATGTCCAGACGGGGAGCCTTTTCGAGGAAAAGACCACATTCGAGACCGGCGTGTATTGCCTTTACCTTGATTTCTGCGCCGAAGAGGTCGCGGTAGACATCAGCAGCCACCTTCAGAACCTCAGACGAGGGATTGGGTTTCCATCCGGGATAACCTCCGCTGCGGGTAACTTTTGCTCCGCCAAGTTCGAAGGCATCGCCAACGGCCTGCGATACATTCTCGCGTGCCGACACTATGGCGCTTCGCTGGCTGGTGGTTACGGTGATTACATTTTCGCTGTTTCGCTTCACTGATGCGAGGTTGCTCGATGTCTCCACAAGTCCCGGAACATCCTGACTCATGGCATACACACCGTTGAAGACAGCATTGAGCGACTTCAGCAGCCCCATTGCAACCTTCTTATCAATTGCCTTTCCGCGAGGATCGGTGCTCTGCAACAGGAATTTGGCATTAGGTTCGGTTACTGCAAATTCCTCCTGAACATCGGCTGCAAAGAGGTTGAAATCTATGCGAACAGACTCTTTGTCCTCTTCGGGAACGGCAAACACAGCCGATGCATCGCGGGGGATAGCGTTGTGCAGATTGCCACCGCTGATGTCGCAGAGATAGAATTCATACTTCTCTGCCATCTTGTTAAGGAAGCGTGCAAGCAGTTTGTTGGCATTGGCACGGTTCTTGTTTATGTCGTCGCCAGAGTGTCCTCCTGTAAGTCCTGAAATCTCAACATTAAAGTAGAAGAGGTTGCCGGCAATGGGTGTCCAGAGGAATTTGTAGTCGGCGTATGTGCAGAGTCCGCCGGCGCATCCGATGAAGACCTCACCCTCATCCTCAGAGTCAAGGTTGATGAGAATATCGCCTTCGAGCATAGCGGGTGAAAGTACCTCTGCACCGGTCAATCCTGTCTCCTCGTCGATTGTAAATAGGCAGTTTATGGGGCCATGCTTCAGCTCCTTGTCGGCAAGCACAGCCATGGAAGCGGCAACACCGATGCCATTGTCGGCACCAAGAGTGGTACCTTCGGCCTTCAACCATTCGCCGTCGACAAAGGTCTTTATAGGATCCTTCAAAAAGTCGTGCTCCACATCGGGACGCTTTTCGCACACCATGTCCATGTGGCCTTGCAAAATGACAGTCTTGCAATTTTCGAATCCCGGATAGGCAGGCTTCTTTATAAGTACATTGCCTGCTTCATCGGCAATAGTTTCGTATCCGAGTTTTTTTCCAAACTCCTGAAGATAGGCCGAAATTTGCTCCTCATGTTTCGAGGGGTGAGGAATCGAGCATATTTCATCAAAAAATCCAAACAGAGCTTTAGGCTCCAAATTGTGTTTACTCATAAGTTCTATTGTATAAATATGTTAACAACTAATATTTCTTTTTACAAAAAAAGTTAATATCGGCATTTACAACCCTTATTTTTACTTTTTTGATAATCATCATCTATTGAAAAGACGGCAAAAAGAGTATCTTTGCAATCCGTATTGCAAAGATGATTGTTTGCATCCGTAAAGATAGCACAACATTGGTAGAGAACAAAACATTTATGTTTTTTTATTCTCAACCACAAAAGTAAGGAACAATGATAAAAGTATTTTTACTTACAACGGCATTTGTAGCCATTTGCATGATACTGCTTGCCATAACCATTTTAATAAAGAAGAACGGCAGGTTCCCCAACATACACGTTGGAACAAACAAGCACATGCGCCAAAGAGGAATAAAGTGCGTCGAAACACAGGACAAGGATGCACGACGCGACAATCCTCACGCAATACCCGAAAGAGAAAAAAAATAATAATAACATAAAAAACGACACTACGACAATGAAAAGAAACAACCTATTCGGAATAGCATTTTTTGCTGTTGCCACAATGTTGCTTTTTAGCTATTGCGCCAAGCAGCCCGCTACAAACGACGCGGCAGCTACAGAGTCAAAAGAGACAACAGCCTCAGCAGGTCTGAAGATTGCTTTTGTAGACATTGATTCACTTTTGAGCAAATACGAATTTTCAATAGCTCTCAACAAGGAGATGTTGCGCGGCGAAGAGGATATGCGCATGAAGCTCAGCGAGAAGGCTAAAGCCCTGCAGGCCGATTATGCCGACTTTGAGCGCAAGCTGCAGAACAATGTTTATGCTACACGCGAACGAGCAGAAGAGGAGCAGGCACGCATCCTGAAGAAAAAGGAAGAACTCGACAAACTTGAGCAGCGTCTCATCAGCGAGCTTTCTGCAAAAAGCCAGAAGAACAATGTTACTCTCCACGACTCTATCAACTCTTTCCTCAAAGCATACAATGCCGAGAAGGGTTACGACCTCATCATCAGCCGCGTGGGCGACAATCTTCTCTTTGCAAACAAGGCGCTTGATATAACCGAGGAGGTTATCAACGGCCTCAATGCACGTTACACTCCCGCTAAAGAGGAATAATAAACAAATACAGTTATACAAACGTTATTTAAGGGCGGGGCAATTATGCAATCCGCCCTTAATTCATATAAAAAGGATACTATTATGTCAAATTTCAAAGAGATCATATCAGAGAGCACTCCTGTGCTTGTTGACTTTTTTGCTGAGTGGTGCGCACCCTGCCGCTCCATGAAGCCCGTACTCGAAAATCTGAAGAACGAAATGGGTGAGAAGGTAAGGATTCTGAAAATAGATGTTGACAAGAATGGTTCTCTTGCCGATGCTTACTCGATACAATCTATCCCTACGTTTATACTCTTCAAAAACGGCGAAATCAAGTGGCGTTCGTCAGGAGCCTGCTCGCTCACTGAGCTGAAAGAGGTCGTGGAGAGGTTTGTGTAGGTTTGTAGCGACAGAAGGAGAAAGTGCAAATATAGCGATTAAGGCTGCCGATTGTAATAACGGCAGCCTTAATTATGCGTATGAACATACTACTCTATCTTCCCTTCATAAAATTATTAAAAGTAGAGATAAAATCTACTCCATTGTGAAAATTCTCAAAGGCTACAGCCATTCTCTTCATCATTTCGGGGTACTTTTTCCTATACTTTCCGTATAGTTTCTTAAATTCACCTCTTTTATCATCGCTATCGGTGATACACGACCAATAGAATTGCCAGAACTGCATCTGATGACCTTTTGCTATCTTAGAAAGAGAATATACAAGAACATCGCTTTTCCTATTCATAAAAGAATGCAACAGCATCAGCAAATAGTTTGGAGCATCGGCATCAATAGTGGCACCGACCGACAAAGCAATCAATCTGTTTGAAAAAAGAGTATCATTTATGACAGTGCAATTCTCCAAAGCCTGCACATGCTCTGAAGCAATATCATACATTGACAGATCGTAATCCTTCTTATCGCAATATCTGTATGTGCCATAGTATTCGTACCAATTATTCGGAAAAGCTTCGAAAAACTCCATCTGCCTGTCGTACGATTGCGGGTTGAGCAACAGCGCTTCGTAAGCGTTGTTTAGCCTTGCCGTATCTATGGGAAAATATTGTGCCCGCGCTGTTGTAAAGAAGACAGCGACGAGCAGTGTCAATAAAATCTGTTTCATATACCTATAGGGAGGTTCTATAAATTAGTAATATAATATTCTTGGTAGGGCAGATTCTGTTTCGGCCGCTTTTGGCTTTATTTTTGTATCTTTTTAATATTTGTTCAGTTGCGATGCCCGCATCGCGCCCTTACAAATATCAAAAATCTACTAAAAATAAAACTCAAAATCGTCGCGACCTAATTTATAGAAC